>DATABX010000456.1:0-20956 GCA_036259335.1 Actinomycetota bacterium | reverse complement strand
ATCATCCCCTGCTTGATGCCGTCCAGTCCGGCCATGAGCATCGCCGCAAAGGCGAAGTACGGGTTGCAGGACGGGTCCGGGCAGCGGAACTCGATCCGCTTGCTCTTCGGGCTCTTGGAGTACAGCGGGATGCGCACCGCCGCCGACCGGTTGCGTTGCGAGTACACCAGGTTGACCGGCGCCTCGTAGCCCGGCACCAGCCGCTTGTACGAGTTGGTGGTCGGTGCACACAGGGCCAGCAACGCCGGAGCGTGGTGCAGAATGCCGCCGATGTAGTGGATCGCCATCTCCGACAGGTTGGCGTAGCCGTCCCCGTAGAACAGCGGCTCGCCGTCCTTCCACAGGCTCTGGTGGACGTGCATGCCGGAGCCGTTGTCCTGGAAGATCGGCTTGGGCATGAAGGTGATCGTCTTGCCGGCGGCCATGCCGGTCCCCTTGACCACGTACTTGTAGAGCATGAGCGCGTCGGCCATCTTCAGCAGCGGGCCGAAGCCAAGGTCGATCTCCGCCTGGCCGGCGGTGCCGACCTCGTGGTGGTGAACCTCGATGTCGATGCCAACCTTGCGCAGGTTGAGCACCATGTCGGAGCGGAGGTCCTGGTACTGGTCCATCGGCGGCACCGGGAAGTAGCCCTCCTTGTAACGGGGCTTGTAGCCCTTGTTTCCGCCCTCGGTGATGGTCCCCGAGTTCCAGATCCCCTCGATCGAGTCGACGAAGTAGTAGCCGGAGTTCTGGGTCTGGTCGAAGCGGACGTCGTCGAAGATGTAGAACTCGGCCTCCGGGCCCCAGAACGACTGGTCGGCCACGCCGCTCGCGGTCAGGTAGTCCTCCGCCTTCTTGGCGACGTACCGGGGGTCCCGGGAGTAGGGCTCGCCGGTGACCGGGTCCCCGATGAAGCAGTTCATCACCAGGGTGGGCGTCTTCATGAACGGGTCGATGAAGGCGGTCGTGGGGTCCGGGAAGAGGATCATGTCCGACTCGTGAATCTTCTGGAAGCCGCGGATGGAGGATCCGTCAAACCCGAAGCCTTCCTTGAAGCTGTCCTCGTCGAGCCCCTCGGAGGTCATCGTGAAGTGCTGCATGAGCCCTGGAAGGTCGCAGAAGCGGATGTCGACTAGCTCGATCCCCTCCTTTTTGATGAGCTCCAGGACACCCTTAGCGTCCTTGTGTTCCACGTGACTCATTCGTTCCTCCTCCTAGAGTCTGTTTGTTTCCAAACTGTTATCGAACTGTCGCGTTGCAGGCGACAAGTGGCAAGTGCCCGCAGCCGAATAGACCCTAGAAGGAAAATGTGTCCGGCCTTTTACCGAATTGTTAAAGACGAGTTAACACACACCTCGGTGGATCCGGCTCGAACCGCCCGTCACCGGCACAAAGTGCGCCGGTTTTGCGCCCAATTCGGCCCCTGGAGCCGGCCGGAGCCGCCTTCCGCAACCCCTCGGCGCGCAACAGTCACGTAACACACCGCTGCTACGCTGCGTTTTTCACCGACTTAGGGGTCGCCCGCAACGCGATCCGAGAATAGGAGATCGACTTGAGTTATCAGGCCGAGTACATCTGGATTGACGGGACGAAGCCCACAGCCCTGATGCGGAACAAGACACGAATCATCGCCGACGGCAAGACCCCCGGCTCCTGGAGCTTCGACGGCTCCAGCACCAACCAGGCCCCCGGCGACAACTCCGACTGCGTGCTCGAACCGGTGTTCACCTGCCCGGACCCCATCCGGGGCGGCGACAACGTTCTCATCCTGTGTGAGGTCTACCTGCCCGACGGCACGCCGCACCCCACCAACACCCGCCGGCCCTGCGCCGAGGCGGCCGAGTTCTACGCCGAGCAGGAGCCCCAGTTCGGCATCGAGCAGGAGTACACCTTCATGCAGGACGGACGACCGCTCGGCTGGCCCGTCGCCGGTGGCTGGTTCCCGGCGCCGCAGGGACCGTACTACTGCGGAGTGGGCGGCCAGAAGATGGTCGGCAGGGACATCATCGAGGAACACACGCTGGCCTGCATGAAGGCCGGTCTCGCCATCGAGGGGACCAACGCCGAGGTGATGATGGCGCAGTGGGAGTTCCAGATGGGCGTGCTCGGCGCTCCGGACATCGGCGACCACATCTGGATGGGCCGCTGGCTGCTGTACCGGATCGCCGAGGAGCACGAGGTCTTCGTCACCCTGGCCGCCAAGCCGGTGCCCGGCGACTGGAACGGCGCAGGGGCCCACACCAACTTCTCCACTAAGGGGACCCGCGAGAGCTGGGAGGCGATCATTGCCGCCTGTGAGGCACTGGGCGAGGACCCGCTGAAGCACGTCAGGAACTACGGCGACGGGATCGAGGAGCGCCTCACCGGCGCCCACGAGACCCAGCGCTGGGACCAGTTCAGCTACGGCACCTCGGACCGCGGAGCTTCGATTCGCATTCCGTGGGCCGTCGCCAAAGCCCGCAAGGGTTGGCTCGAGGACCGCCGCCCGAACGCCAACATGGACCCGTACGTGGTGACCCGTCTGCTGATGGAGACCTGCTGCGGAGCCCTGGCCAAGGCGCCGGAGGCAGCAACGAAGCCTGCCGCGGAGCCGGCGCCGGAGCTCGTCGGCTGAACCAATCGGACCGGGAAGGGGGTCGGGGCATCCGCCCCCCTTTCTCTATGCTGGACCGGTTCTTCGCGAGGGCGGGACGCCGCGGCTAAGATCGGCCGAGATGATCTTCGAACCGGGCGACAAGGCCCTCCTGACCGACCGCCGGGGCCGGCGCTACCTGCTGACCCTTCGGCCCGGAGCGTCGTTCCACTTCCACCGGGGGATCGTCCAGCACGATGCGATTCTCGGTCAGCCCGACGGCATCCGGGTCACCTCCACCGGTTCCGAGTCACTGACCGTCTTCCACCCCACCTACGCCGACTACGTCCTGAAGATGCCCCGCGGCGCGCAGGTGATCTATCCGAAGGACGTGGCGATCATGCTGATGCAGGCGGACATCTACCCCGGCGCCCGAGTTCTGGAAGCCGGGATCGGCTCCGGCGCCACCACGATCGCACTGCTGCGGTCAATCGGGCCCGAGGGCCGGGTCACCGCCTACGAGCAGAGGGAGGACTTCGCCGAGCGAGCCCGCGCCAACATCACCGAGTTCCTCGGCAAAGCCGAGAACCTCGAGGTGCGTATGGGCAGCATCTACGAGCCGATCGAGCCGACCGAGTTCGACCGGGCGGTACTGGACCTGCCGGAGCCGTGGCGGGCATTGCCCCAGATAGAGGCCAACCTGCGGCCGGGGGGCATCCTCGTGTGTTTTCTGCCGACGATCCTCCAGGTCCACCGGCTGACCGAGGAGCTGGCCGCCCAGCCGCGGTGGACGGCCACCTGGACCCAGGAAACCCTCACCCGGAGCTGGCACATCGAGGGACAGTCGGTGCGGCCGGACCACCGGATGGTGGCCCACACCGGATTTTTGACCCTGGCTCGCCTGCTTACTGAATGATGTGCCGGACCAGCGGCTTCCAGGTGTCCTCGTCGAACGGAATCGAGTAGCGCATCGGGGAAAGCATGCTGTCCTTGGCGTGCATGAACTGCAGGTTGCGCATCCGGTCCCAATGCAGGTGGACGACCCCGACGATCCGGCCGCTGCCGGCCTGGACGATGGGCACCTCCTCACTGTGGCTTCCGTCATTGGCCCGCACGTCGACGCTGGTCAGGTACTGGGCCCGGTCGTTCCCGTCGAGAACGAGGTTGCCGTTGTCGATCTCCATCCAAAGGAGCATGGCGCTGTTAGGCAGATCAGGATGGATCTGCTTGCCGTTGTTGGTCCTGTGAACGTTGTGTGCCATGCTTCCTCCTTGGCGGCGCCGCTCGGATTCCCGACCTCGTGACGGTAACTCCGCCGGTCCTCCCGATCAACAGGGCAAGAACGCCGGGACCTCACCATACGGCCGGCGTTTCGGTGGTTTGGACCCGAAAGGGCGGGGCAAAGCTTAGATCCATTTTCGGCGAGCCCTATACTTGGAGCGGATGCGATGGTTCATTTCCGGTGCTTGATGAAGGAACGGGCGTGAGTTATGCGCGGGTCGTCTGAATTCGATCGCAGGATCGCCGCATTCGAGCAGGAAGTCGGCGAGCTGCAGATGCACATCAAAGAGCTGGAAGAGGAGTCCGCCGTCCTGCGGAGCAAACTCCTCGATGCGCCGCTCAAAATCCGCAAGCTGGAAAGCCAGCTCGCCGAAGTCCGCCACGAAGCCAGCCGCTCGCGCACCCAGACCGAACGCATGGCCACGCTGTTGTCGCAGGCCCGCGAACAGCTGGTGACCCTTCAGCAGGAGATCGACAAACTTTCCGCTCCCCCGTCCGGTTACGGCGTGTTCTTGTGCTCCTACGACGACGGGACGGCGGACATCTTCACCGGCGGCCGCAAGCTGCGGGTCAACGTCGCCCCCTCGGTGATCGAGGCCGGCCTCGTCAAGGGGCAGGAGGTGCGCCTGAACGAGGCGATGAACGTCGTCCAGGGTCTGGGCTACGAGGCGCTGGGTGAGGTTGC
Source organism: Actinomycetota bacterium (assembly GCA_036259335.1). Taxonomy (GTDB): domain Bacteria; phylum Actinomycetota; class CADDZG01; order JAHWKV01; family JAHWKV01; genus JAJCYE01. Next base: position 16,436 of record DATABX010000456.1, on the reverse strand, counting down.
GCTCCTCAAGGAGCTGATCAGCCAGGAGCGGGCGATCGTCATCACCCACGCCGACGACGAAAGGGTCGTCTCCCTGGCCGCCCAGCTCGACGGGACCACGCTCCACGCCGGCGACTCGGTGCTTTTGGACCCCAGGTCCGGCTACCTGATGGAGAAGCTGCCCAAGCCCGAGGTCGAGGAGCTGGTGCTGGAGGAGGTGCCGGACATCGACTACAACGCGATCGGCGGCCTTGACGAGCAGATCGAAGCCCTCCGGGACGCGGTCGAGCTGCCGTTCCTCTACTCCGGCCTGTTCAACGACTACAAGCTTCCGCCGCCCAAGGGCGTCCTGCTCTACGGGCCCCCGGGCTGCGGCAAGACCCTCATCGCCAAGGCGGTGGCCAACTCGCTCGCCAAGCGCACCCAGGAGGTCACCGGCCGGGAGGACGTCCGAGCCTACTTCCTGAACGTCAAGGGCCCGGAACTGCTCAACAAGTACGTCGGCGAGACCGAGCGTCAGATCCGCATGATCTTCCAGCGGGCGAAGGACAAGTCCGTGGAGGGCGTGCCGGTCATCGTATTCTTCGACGAGATGGAGTCGCTGTTCCGCACTCGCGGTTCCGGCATCTCGAGCGACATCGAGACGACCATCGTCCCCCAGCTGCTCTCAGAGCTCGACGGCGTGGAGCAGCTCAAAAATGTGATCGTCATCGGCGCCTCCAACCGGGAGGACCTGATCGACCCGGCCATCCTGCGCCCGGGGCGGCTCGACGTGAAGATCAAGGTCGAGCGCCCCGATCACGAAGCTGCCAAGGCGATCTTCTCCAAGTACCTGATCGCCGACGTGCCGATCAGCCAGTCCGAGATCGACCATCACGGCGACGTCAACCGGGCCATCGAGTCGATGATCGACGCCACGGTCGAGGAGATGTACTCGGTTGCGGACTCCAACCGGTTCCTCGAGGTGACCTACGCCAACGGCGACAAGGAGGTCCTGTACTTCAAGGACTTCTCGTCCGGCGCAATGATCGAGAACATCGTCCGCCGGGCCAAGAAGATCGCCATCAAGCGGCTCATCGCCAACGGCGAGGGCGGCATCCGCACCTCCGACCTCATCGAGTCGATTCACCAGGAGTACCACGAGAACGAGGACCTGCCGAACACCACCAACCCGGACGACTGGGCGCGGATCTCGGGCAAGAAGGGAGAGCGGATCGTCTTCGTCCGAACCCTGGTCAGCGAGCAGAAGAAGTCCGAATCCCGCTCGATCGAGCAGATCCAGACGGGCCAGTACCTCTAACGAGCAAAGGCGACGCCGAAAAACACCGGGCAGTCCGGCACGAAACCTCCGGAGCTTGGAGTGAAGCGCAACCAGTTCACTCAAGCGAAACCCTGGTCACCCCTGTAAGGTCTACCGACCGAATCTTGATTACGTTGCGGGAGTAGCTGTGGCGATTCCGAAGGTGATGGGCATCGAAACCGAATACGGGATCATCAGCAAAGGCGACGAGGAGCACAACCCGATATTCGCCTCATCCCTGTTGATCAACTCCTACGTCTCGCCCCGGCTGAAGCGGGTGCGCTGGGACTACGAGGAGGAGACCCCACTGCGGGACGCCCGGGGCGCGTTCGAGAGGGCCGGACTGGAGTTCCTGGAGGACGAGGGCGGCCTGGTCTCGGTGATCCTCGAGAACGGCGCCCGCTACTACGTCGACCACGCCCACCCCGAGTACTCGACGCCTGAGTGCAGCAACGCCCGGGACCTGGTCATCCACGACAAGGCCGGGGAGCGGGTGCTGGCCGGAAGCCTCCGGGCCGCCGGCCGGTCGCTTCCGGACCGCAGCCGGATCCTCGTCTACAAGAACAACTCCGACGGCAAGGGGAACTCCTACGGCTGTCACGAGAACTACCTGATGGCCCGGTCGACGCCGTTCCCCAGCATCGTCTCGATGCTGACGCCGTTCTTCGTCACGCGCCAGGTCTTCACCGGCGCCGGCAAGGTGGGCTCCGAGGGCGGGGCCGCCTCCAAGGACGTCCCCTACCAGATCTCCCAGCGCGCCGACTTCTTCGAGGTGGAGGTCGGTCTGGAGACCACCTTCCGCCGGCCGCTGATCAACACCCGGGACGAGCCCCACGCCGACCCGGAGAAGTACCGCCGGCTGCACGTGATCATCGGCGACGCCAACATGAGCGAGATATCCACCTTCTTGAAGGTCGGAACCACTGCGCTGGTCCTGTCGATGATCGAGGACAACTTCATCACCGCCGATTTGCGCATCGCCGAGCCGGTGGCCGCGCTGCGCACGATCTCACGGGACCCGACCTGCCGGGCGAAGGTGACGCTGGCGGACGGGCGGTCGGTAACCGCAGTCGACCTGCAGTGGGAGTTCCTCGACTGGGCCCGCAAGTACCTGGCCGACCAGGACGTCGACCCGGTCACCAACGAGGTCGTCACCCGGTGGGAGCAGGTCCTCGGAGCCCTGGAGACCGACCCGATGACCCTCGACCGCCAACTCGACTGGGTGGCGAAGCTGCGTACGATCACCGCCTATCAGGAGCGGCACAACCTGAAGTGGAACGATCCCCGTCTGGCCCTGGTGGACCTGCAGTACCACGACATCCGCAAGGACAAGAGCGTGTACTACAAGATGGTCGAGAGCGGCCAGATCGAGACGCTGGTGACCGAGGAGGAGATACAAAGAGCGGTGTCGCACCCGCCGGAAGACACCAGGGCCTGGTTTCGCGGCCGGTCGCTCGCCCGGTTCTCGTCCCAGATCACCGCGGCGTCCTGGGACGCCGTGATCTTCGACACCGGCGCCGACTCCCTGCAGAAGGTTCCCATGATGGAGCCGCTCAGGGGCACCAAGGCGTCGATCGGCAAGCTGTTGGAGGCGTCCACCGACGCCGCAGACCTGCTCCGGCGCCTTCAGTCGTGAACACGATCCGGCCCGGGGCACTACAATCTAGGCATGGTGATTAGCTGATGGCCGAAGAGCAGAAGCGGACGAAGCGCAGGACGGACCAGACCGAGGAAGCCGAAGTCGAGGCTCCTCCGAAGTCCGAGCGCCGCAGCACCGAGGAGGTCGACAAGCTGATCTCCGAGATCGACGAGGTCCTCGAGGAGAACGCCGAGGAGTTCGTTCGCAGCTACGTCCAAAAGGGCGGCGAGTAGCCCACTCGCCTTCGTGGCCGTCACCGGAACTCCGGGTGGCGAATACAATGCCTTTCGATGGACAAACCACACTTCCCTTTCGAGTTCGCTCCCGGCGCGACCCTGGAGTCCTCCTCCTTTAGCAGCTTGCTGCGCCGGATGAACGTCGAGCCGATACCCGACATGGGCGGCTCGGCCCCCCTGGAAGCTCCTCACGCCACGACGATCCTGGCCCTCAAGCACGCCACCGGCGTGATGATCGCCGGCGATCGCCGGGCGACCGAGGGCTACTCGATAGCCCACCGGTCGATCGAGAAGGTCTTCCGCACCGACCGCTGGTCGGCAGTGGCGATCGCCGGCTCCGCCGGCCCTGCCATCGAGATGACCAAGCTGTTCCAGACCGAGCTCGAGCACTACGAGAAGATCGAGGGCGAGCGGCTGAGCCTCGAGGGGCAGGCCAACAAGCTCGGCCAGATGATCCGGGCGAATCTCGGTCTGGCGATGCAGGCCGGCCTGGTGGTGGTGCCGCTGTTCGCCGGGTACGACGACCGCGCCGGTATCGGCCGCATCTTCAAGTACGACGTGACCGGCGGCCGCTACGAAGAGAGCGACTACTGGGCCACCGGTTCCGGAGGCCGTGACGCCCGGGCCACCATCAAGAAGCGCTATCGCGCCGGCATCACCGCCGACGAAGCCCTGAAGGTCGCGCTCGAGGCCCTGTTCGACGCCTCCGAGGAGGACGTCGGCACCGGCGGTCCGGACGTCCTGCGGCGCATCTACCCGAACATCGCTTCGATCACCGCCGACGGGTTCACCGAGTACGGCGACGACCGGATCGCCGAGCTGTTCCAGGAGCTGCTGTCCGAGCGTTCCAAGATCGGTTCGAGCGAGGAGCGGGTCCCCGGCGCGGAGAGGCCGGTCGAATGAGCCTGCCGTTCTACGTATCGCCCGAGCAGTTCATGAAGGACAAGTCCGACTACGCCCGCAAGGGGATCAAGCGGGGGAAGTCGGTGATGGCGATGGATTACGCCGACGGCATCCTGTTCGTCGCCGAGAACCCCTCCAGCACGCTTCACAAGATCTCCGAGATCTACGACCGGATGGCCTTCGCCGGGGTCGGCAAGTTCAACGAGTTCGAGAGCCTGCGGATGCACGGCATCCGGCAGGCCGACGTCCGGGGCTACTCCTACTCCCGCGACGACGTCTCGGCCCGGGGCCTGGCCAACTCCTACTCCCAGATCCTCGGCCAGATCTTCACCGAGGCGATGAAGCCGTTCGAGGTTGAGATCCTGGTGGCTGCGGTCGGCGAAGCCGGGCGGCCGAACGAGCTCTACCACATCCTCTACGACGGGTCGGTGGCCGACGAGACCGACTACGTAGCGATGGGCGGCCAGGCGGAGGACCTCTCGGCCTACCTGCACAAGCACTTCCGCCCCAACCTGCCCCTGAACGAGGCGGTGAACCTGGGCGTCGCCTCGCTGAGGGAGGTCGAGAACCGGGACCTGCCCAACGGGAACCTGGAGGTGGCAGTGCTGGACCGCAACCGGGACCGCCGCAAGTTCGGCCGCCTGACGGCGAAGGAGGTGGCCGACATGATCGCCGACCTCAAGCCGCCGGAGAACGCGCCCGGCGCCGGTGAGCCGGCAACCTAGGCGATCGGAAGAACTTACCCTTACACTGGCTTCGTGAGCCTGAGAGGCAGCGTCGGCGTACGGTGCGGAAGCGGTAAGAACCCTCCGGGCTTGAGTCCCAGCGTTCCGGCGGAAGCGCCCTGATGGAACGCAGAATTTTCGGGCTGGAAAACGAGTACGGCGTCACCTGCACCTTCCGGGGGCAGCGCCGCCTCTCCCCCGACGAGGTCGCCCGCTACCTGTTCCGCCGGGTCGTGTCCTGGGGCCGGTCGTCCAATGTCTTCCTGGAGAACGGCGCCCGGCTGTACCTGGACGTCGGGTCCCATCCCGAGTACGCCACCCCGGAGTGCGACGACATCCGCCAGCTGATCGCCCACGACAAAGCGGGAGAGCGGATCCTCGAAGCGCTGGTCAACGCCGCCGAGATGCGCCTGAGGGAGGAGGGCATCGCCGGACAGGTCTACCTGTTCAAGAACAACACCGACTCCGCCGGAATCTCCTACGGGTGCCACGAGAACTACCTGGTCAGCCGGTACGGCGAGTTCGGCAAGCTTGCCGAGCACCTGATCCCGTTCTTCGTCTCCCGGCAGATCTTCACCGGCGCCGACAAGGTGCTGCAGACCGCCCGCGGCGCCCGCTACTGCATCTCCCAGCGGGCGGAGCACATCTGGGAGGGCGTGTCCTCGGCCACCACCCGCTCCCGCCCGATAATCAACACGAGGGACGAGCCGCACGCCGACGCCGAGAAGTTCCGCCGCCTGCACGTGATCGTCGGCGACTCGTCGATGAGCGAGTACTCGGCGTGGATCAAGATCGCCACCACCGCGGTGCTCCTGCGGATGCTCGAGGAGGGCATCGTCATGCGGGACCTGTCGCTGGAGAACCCGATCCGGGCTATCCGGGAGATCTCCCACGACATCACCTGCCGTCGCAAGGTCCGGCTGGCCAACGGCCGGGAGGCCTCGGCCATCGAGCTGCAGTGGGAGTACCTCAGCCGGGCCGCCGACTACGTCGACCGCCGGGACGACCCGGAGATGAAGGAGACGGTGCGGGCGTGGGAGGAGTGCCTGGTTCTGCTGGAGGACGACTTCACCAAGCTCGACACCAAGGTGGACTGGGTGATGAAGTACACGATGCTCCAGAACTACCGGGCCAAGCACGGCCTGGGCCTCGGGCACCCCAAGCTGGCGTTGATGGACCTGGCCTACCACGACGTAAGCCGCCGCAGGGGCCTGTACTACCTGCTGGAGCGCAACGGGCTGGCGGAGCGGTACGTCACCGACGCCGAGATCGACACCGCCAAGCTGGAGCCTCCCCAGACCACCCGTGCCAAGCTGCGCGGGGAGTTCATCAAGACCGCCAAGCGCCGCCGGCGGGACTTCACCGTGGACTGGGTTCACCTGAAGCTGAACGACCAGGCCCAGCGGACGCTGCTGTGCAAGGACCCGTTCAAGCACACCGACGACCGGGTTGCCCGGCTGATCGCGTCGCTCTAGGGAAGGGGCAGCCAGCCGGGGAGCCGATTGTGTAACGTCCAAGGGGGGTTGGTCGTTAACAACAACATGGACGATTTGGGCGAGATCCAGCGCCGGGTAGAGCAACTCGAAGCAGGTCTCGCCGAGGTCAAGGCGCTGATCCAGCGAGCCGCCGTCCAGCAGTCGGGCGCCCCGGCCTCCCCGCCGTTCGCCACGCCCCCTCCACCCGCACCTGCGCCGCCCCGCAACCCTTGGACCGCTCCGCCAGCGCCTCCCCGCAGGGCCGAACCGGCGGCTTCTACGCCGGCGGCTCCTACCAGCGGACACCCGGCCCGGCCCAGGATGAAGATTCCGGAGTTCCTGCCGCCGCCCAAGGCGCAAGCCGAGCGGGCCCCGTTTCCAGCCGCACCGCCCCGGCCGCCGGCCTCTTCCGGTCCGCCGGCCGCCCGGCCTCACCGCCAAACCGGCGAGTTCGAAGCCAATCTGGTCGGAAGCTGGTTCGCCCGCATCGGAGCGTTCGCGATCTTTCTCGGCGCCGCCTTCGCCTTCAAGTACGCAGTCGACCGCAACCTGATCAGCCCGGCCGGGCGGGTGGCGGTCGGCATTCTGGTGGGTGTCGCGTTCGTCGGGTGGGCCGAGTGGGCCCGGCGCAAGGCCTGGCCGTTGTTCGCCCAGGCGGTCGCCGGTGGCGGCGTGGCGATTCTGTACCTGTCGGTCTGGGCCGGCTACCAGCTTTACGACCTGATGTCCCCGGGAGTGGCGCTGATCCTTCTGGCACTGGTGGTCGCCGCGGGCGGCGCACTGTCCTTGAGGCACGACTCCGTAGCCCTGGCGATCATCGCTTCGCTCGGCGGGTATCTAAACCCGCTCCTGGTGCAGACGGGCAGGGGGTCACTGCCGGCCCTGTACCTTTACCTGCTGTTCCTGGACGCCGGCATTCTGGCGCTGGCCTTCCGGAAGACCTGGCGGAACCTGAGCGTCCTGTCGATGGTGGCCACCTGGCTCCTCGTACTGGCCACGCAGTTCGACGCCACGGGCTCAGAGATCGCTGCAGTGGTGGGCTTCTCCACTCTGTTCCTCCTGATGTTTCACGCCGCACTCCTGGGCCGCTACCGCTCGCTGGAGCTGCCGATGAAGCAGGACGACCTGGCGTTGACCTCACTCAACTCGCTTTTGTTCACTGCGGCCGGACTGCTCGTGCTGGACGACCCCGGCCGTCCGGTTTTCACGCTGGTCGCGGGCCTGTTCCACATCGGCCTGGGAATTGCGTGGCGGTCGAAGCGCCGGACCGACACTTCCGCGGTGCTCACCTTCGTGGGCCTGGGTATCGGCGGGGTCACCCTCGCGGTGGCCCTGCAGTTCGAGGGACCGGTTCTCGCAACCATCTGGGCCGTCGAGGCGGTGGCCATAATGATGGCCGCCACCAGGACCGAGCTCTCCAGGCTGCGCTACGCCAGCTTTGCGATATTCGCTCTGTCGGTGGGGTGGTCGATCCTGGGCAACGCCGCCGGTTACGACTACCGCTCGCCGCGACCGTTCTTGTCGACACAAGCTCTTCCGTTTGTGACCCAGATCGCCTCTCTCGCCGGAGCCGCCGTACTTTTGCGGCGAAAAGCCGAGTCGCCGCCGGAGGCCCGGGCCGCCGATGCCGCCGCCGTGCTGTCGAACCTGCTGGCGGTTTTGTGGCTCACCTTCGAACTTTGGGCTCAGTACCAGCGGGCGGATTGGGGCCTGCGGACCTTCCCTTATGTAATGGCCGGCCTCTGGGCGCTCTACGCCGCAGGAGTCGGCGCTTTCGGTGTCGCCCGGAGCAGCGGCTGGACCAGGCCGGTGGCGGCCGCGTTCTTCGCGGTTTCGCTCGGGGCTTCGCTGCTCGGCAGCGGGCTCGGCGTCTCCTACGAGCCGGCCGGTCCGCTGCTGTCGGTCGAGTCGGCGCCGTTCCTGCTTCAGATTGCGATCCTGTCCGCGGCCGCGGTCCTGGTGCGCCGCTCGGAAAGCCCCATCGACAAACGCCTGGCCGAGGGCGCAGCCGTCGGCGGCAACACCCTGGCAGTTTTGTGGCTGAGCCTGGAGATCTGGGCGCACTACAACCGCCCGGGAGTCGACTGGACTTTTGCGTTCTTCACCTTCGCGCTGTCGACAGCCTGGACCCTCTACGGCGCCGGCTTGCTCGCCTTCGGCATCGGCGCCCGGGCCAAGTGGGCCCGTCTGATGGCGGTTCTCCTGCTGGCCCTGGTGATCGGCAAGCTGGTGCTCGCCGACGTCTGGCTGCTGGAGACGCCGCTGCGCATCGCCGCCTTCGTCGGCTTGGGATTCGTGCTGCTCGGGTGCTCGATGGGTTACCACCGCTTCCGGGCCCTCATCCTGGGCCCGGACGAGCCCACCGGGACCGAACCGCCGAGGGCCAGAGCCGCCTGACGAAACCCGCGGCGTACGCCCTTCGGGCGGGGACACTACAATCGGGTAGATGCCCACCTTTCGCACCGGAGTGATCTCCGAGATCAAAGAGTCCCTGGACGGCCTGATGCGGGTCTGCGTCCGGATCGACGACGAGATCCGCCACGCCACCAACATCACCGCCTTAACCGGCGACGCGTCGGTCGGCGACCGGGTGGTGCTCAACACCACCGCGGTCGACATGAACCTGGGCACCGGCGGCCAGGACTTCGTCCTGTGGAACCTCAGCAAGGAAGCCCACAGCCAGCTCTCCGGCGGGCACATCATGAAGCTGCGCTACAGCCCGTGCCAGATCGACGTGCTCGCGGCCGAATCCCCGGAGAGCGAACACCACGAGTTGCTGGAGACCGCCGAGTCCCTGGACGGCATGCCGGTGGTGGCCTGTGGGCTGCACTCCCAGATCGCCCCGGCGGCGGCGATGCTGAAGATGCTGGACCCCGACCTGCGCATCGCCTACGTCATGACCGACGGCGGCTCGCTCCCGCTGTGCATGAGCAACATGGTGCGGGTGCTAAAGGAGAAAGGGCTGATCGACGCCACGGTCACCTGCGGCCACGCCTTCGGCGGCGACTACGAGGCGGTCAACGTGTTCAGCGGCCTGGTGATCGCCAACGAGGTGGCATCGGCGGACATCGCGATCGTGGCGATGGGACCCGGCGTGACCGGAACCCAGACCTCGCTCGGTCACAGCGCGATGGAGCAGGGCCAGGTGATCTCCGCCGCCGCATCTCTGGGAGGGCGGCCGGTTGCCGCGCTCCGGATCTCGTTTGCCGACCCCAGGCCGCGGCACACCGGGATCAGCCGCCAGACCCTCACCACCCTCAGGTACGCCGCGGTGGCGCGCTGCACGATGGCGGTCCCCGACCTGCCGGTCGAGCAGCTGAGCACAGTGATGGAGAGCCTCATCGACACCGGTCTGACCGAGATGCACGACGTTCGTATCGTGGACTCGTGGGAGACGATCCCGGCTCTGGAGAACTACGGACTGGAGTCGATAAGCTCCATGGGGCGCACAGCCAAGGACGACCCGGCGTTCTTCGAGGCCGCCGGCGCCGCCGGCCTGTTCGCCGGGCAGCTCCTCTACCAGACCGACTGACGGAGCACCTGCGGCTGGTTTCTCGAACCATAGGGAGGCGGACGGTTGCCGGTTCGTAAGTCCGAAAGACTCCTCAACCTCATCGTGATGTTGCTCGAGACCTCCCACCCGGTCACCGCCGAGGAGATCCACCGCACGATCCCCGGTTACGGGCAGGACAGTTGGGACACCTTCAAGCGGATGTTCGAGAGGGACAAAGAGGAGCTCCGGGAGATGGGCATCCCGGTGGAGCTCAGCTCGATCGACACCTGGGATACCGAGCAGGGGTACCGGATTCCCAAAGATCGTTACTACCTGCCCGAGCTCAACCTGGAGCCCGACGAGCTGGCCGCCCTGTGGCTGGCCGCCGGCCTGCTGCGGATGAGCGACCCGGGGCCGGCGAGGACCGCCTTGATGAAGATCACCGAAGGCGCCCCGCCTCAGACCGAGGGCAACCTCTCCTGGCTGACCGCCGACATGGGGCTTGCGGCGCCGAACCTCTCCACCGCACTCGAGAGCGTCGCCGCCCGCAAGCGGATTACGTTCCCGTACCGAAGCAAGCAGGCGGTGCGCCCCCGGACGGTAGACCCCTACGGGCTGACGCACCGCCGCGGCAAGTGGTACCTGATCGGCCACGACTCCGACACGGGCGAGATCCGCTCGTTCCGGCTGGATCGGGTGGAGGGCTCCATCCATGTGTCCCACCCCAGCCGGCCGGGGCCGGAGTTCGAGATTCCCGAGGACTTCACGCTCCAGGGCTACATGGAGCGGCCTCCGTTCGTGCAGGGGGCCCTGCCCGAGAAGGCGAAAGTGCGGTTCGACCCGTCGACCGCCTGGTGGGTCGAGCGGACGTCGCCGTGGCTGCGGCTGGAAAAGGCGGAGGACTCGAGCGCCACCGCGGAGGTGGAGGTCAGCGACGACTCGGGATTCATCTCGTGGTTGCTCGGGTTCGGCGAAGGCGCCGAGGTCCTGGATCCCCCCCGGCTTCGGGAGCTCACCCGTAAACGGCTGGAGGAGATCGGTGGCTGACCTGGAGGACCGGTTCCGGCGCTTGTTGCTGCTGGTCCCCTACGTCCTGCGCAACAACGGCGCCACGGTGGACGAGGTCTGCGAGCGCTTCGCCATCACGCGCTCGGAGCTGGTGGCCGACCTGAACCTGCTGTTCATGTGCGGGCTTCCGGGCTACGGGCCCGGTGACCTTATCGAGGCGTACGTCGACGGCGACCAGGTGTGGATCCGTATGGCCGACTACTTCGCGCGGCCGATGCGACTCACGCCGGCGGAGGGCCTGCTGCTCTACGCCGGAGGGCAGGCGCTGGCGGCGGTGTCGGGGCCCGATCCCGCGCTGGAGCGGGCGATGGGGCAGCTGGAGAGGGCGCTGACCCCGGGGGCGCTCGAGCGGGTGAGCGTCGGGCTGGAGGCGCCGGAGGAGCTGGCCGCCGTCAAGCACGCCCTCGAAAGCCGCCGAAGGCTCCACCTGGTCTACCAGTCGCAGTCCAAGGACGAGGTGACCGAACGGGACGTCGACCCCTGGGCGCTGCTGCTCTCGGAAGGCCGCTGGTACCTGGTGGGCTACTGCCACCGGGTGTCCGACGAGAGGATCTTCCGGGTGGACCGGATGCGCCGCGTCACCGAGCTACAGGACGCGGCGCAGATCCCGGACGACTTCGATCTCTCCCAGTACCGGTCGGTCTACTTCGAGAGCGACGATGCGATGACCGTAACCCTCGACATCGCGCCACGAGCGAACTGGGTCTGCGACTACTACCCCTTGCTGTCGCAGGAGGTGCTGGACGATGGCTGGATCAGAATCCGCCTCAAGGCGGGGGGAATGGCCTGGCTGGAACGGCTGCTGCTGCGGCTGGGACCGGAGGCCCGGATCGTCGAGCCCGAGTCCCTGAAACAAAGACTGAAGGCCACCGCCGCATCGATGGCCCGGCGCTACGCTTCGCCGGTGCGGTGACTCAGGCCGACTTCCCGAGCATGCGGGTGACCTTCGTGCCGCAGACCGGGCACAGGCCTTGGGCAGCCTTGCGGCCGTTGGGAAGGTCCTTCTTCTCGCCTTCGAAGCTTCTCTTCTCACGGCATTTCACGCAGTAGGCTTCATAGGTTTCAGCCATAGATGGCTCCTCTCTCCAAGGCTTTTAGAGCGCCGGCGGGACTACACGGATGAGACTCCACGCTAGCACAGGCACACGCAGGCATAGGGGAAATGCCCTCAAGCGTGGCTGGCCGGCGGGAGGACGCTCGCAACCCAGGCCGGTCCTGTGGTGTACTCGGCCCTCAACGATTCCACCCGACAGGAGAACCCGGCAGTGACGAAATCGGCTATCTCAACCACGGCGGCCCCCGCCGCCATAGGGCCCTACTCGCAGGCGATCGCCGCCGGCGGCCTGCTGTTCTGCTCCGGCCAGATCGGCCTGGATCCGGCCAGCGGAGAGCTTGCCGGCGGCCTGGAGGCCCAGGTAAACCGGGCCCTGAAGAACCTCGACGCGGTACTCACCGAGGCCGGCGCCGGTCCGTCCGATGTGATCAAGACCACCGTGTTCCTTGCCTCGATGGACGACTTCCCGGCGATGAACCAGATCTATGGCGGCTACTTCACCGGCACCCCGCCGGCCCGGAGCACGGTGGCGGTAAAGACTCTGCCCAAGGACGCACTGTTCGAGATAGACGCGATCGCTCAGCTTCCTGTTTGACCTGAATCGCCGGCTTTGGCCTTGCGTCGCTGAACGAAGAATGAGATCGCGCCGATAAGGCCCAGCACCGCTCCGGCCACTGCCCACGCCGGGCGGCCATCCATGAAGGATCCGGTGGGAAGGATGCCGGCACCCTGCAGAATCCAGATGGCGCCCACGATCATCGCCACGGTGCCGAAGGTTCTTGGAAAGATGGTGCGCCTCCTCGATGGTCTGTTGCGTCCAGGGTACCCAGTGCCGGGAATAACCGCCCACCGGTACCAACCGGTCCGATGAGGCCAAATCGGCCCCAACTTCTGCTAGATTCCCGCATGGACGTCGCGCTGACCGGACGCCCGAACTTTCAAAATGGGCTCCTGAGAGCCGGAGGTAGGCAATGAAGCGCCCGAGGCGCGGCTCAAAGCTGCGAACGGTGTCGCAGTTCCTTAAAACGGGCCGCGTGCTCGAGGACCCGGCGTCGGTCTGGCAGAGGCGGCGCAAGGGCGCCCTTGTCGGTCTGCTGATGCTCGGGATCCTGGTGCCGACGCTGCCCGCCAGCGCCGATATCAACATGGGCGTCCTCTCAGGATTTCCGACCGGGGTCGACGCCGGCGACACCAACGTGGGGGCAACCGTAACGGTGATCAACGCCTCGACCGCGCCCGACCAGCTGACCACACTGGCGGTGAACGAGATCTCGGTTGTCCCCTCCTGTTCCAACTTCGCCGCCAACTGTGCAGGCGGCGTCGCCGACCCGGACGTCTTTTCGTTCAGTGCCACCGGTACGGGCGTGGCGGGATCCGCCTGCGCCGGCCAGACGTTCAACATCACCGAGGTCGACGCCACTACCGGGCGGATCCAGTTCGTCCCGACGACCGGTCTTCCCGTTTTGCTGGCCGCCCCGGACATCGCCACCGATCTCGACCGCTGCGAGATCTCGTTCACCTTCAACGTCCTGAAGGCGCCCAACCACGACACCCTGCCGGGTGAACCCGGCGCGTCCACCAACCAGGTGCTCTTTGCATCCGCCATCGCCGCACCGACCGGCGCCACCGCGACCGACTTCGGCGAGGACATAATCACGGTCAGCGGTGACACGGGCCCGGCGACGCCCACCCTCACCACCGTCGCTTCCCCCTCCGTACCGCTGGGCGGACAGCTGACCGACACGGCGACCCTCGCCGGCGGCAACGCCCCTACCGGGACGATCAGCTTCTCGCTATTCGGCCCGGACAACGCAACCTGTGCGCCGGCGGCGGCGTTCACCACCAGCGTCCCGGTAGCCGGAAACGGCCAGTACACTTCGGCGGCCTTCACACCCACCGAGCCCGGCGTCTACCGCTGGGTGGCCGGCTACAGCGGCGACGCCAACAACGCGGCCGTCGCGACGGCCTGCGGGGACCCGGCCGAAACGGTAACGGTCACTCGGGTAGCGGCAGGACCTACTATCACCACGGTCGCCACGCCGCCCACCGGCTTCCCGGGCGTTTCCAGCGACTCGGCAACCCTGACCGCCCCGCCCGGCCTGCCCGGCGAGGCGCCGGCGCCCACCGGCACCATCACCTTCCAGCTGTTCGGGCCGGACAACCCCACGTGCAACCCGGCGGGGCCGATAGTGTTCACCGGCACCGCCGCCGTCGACCACTTCGGGGCCCCCCCATACGGCTCCGGGCCGTCAACCGCCTTCACCGCGGCGGGAACCTACCACTGGGTGGCGTCCTACTCCGGCGACGCCAACTACCCGCCCGCCGGACCCACCGCCTGCACCGACCCGGCTGAGACCTTCACCTTCGACGGACAGGGACCGGCGGCGACCACGATCGTCACCGCGGCCTCCCCGAGCGTCCCGGTCGGCGGGCAGATATTCGACACCGCCACGATCTCCGGGGGAAACAACCCCGCGGGAACCATCGCCTTCAACCTCTACGGCCCGGACGACGCAGACTGCTCGGGGACCGTCGCCTTCACGAGCTCGGTACCGGTGAGCGGAAACGGAGCCTACCAGTCGGGGTCGTTCAGCCCGACCCAGCCCGGGGTCTACCGGTGGACCGCCGCCTACTCCGGCGACGCCAACAACCAGCCGGCAAGCTCCGCCTGCAACGCGGCCAACGAGTCGGTGACGGTGACGCCGGTCGTCGTAGGCGCGAATCTCACCACCCAGGTCGCTCCGGCCACCGCTTCGGTCGGCCAGCCGATCGTCGACACCGCAACCCTGAGCGGGGGCGCCGATCCGACCGGTACGATCACGTTCAACGCCTACGGCCCCGACGATGCCGGCTGCACGGGGACGCCGGTCTACACCGCAAGCGTGCCGGTCAACGGGAATGGAGCCTACGCGGCTACGCCGCCGTTCGTTCCTGCCGCCCCGGGCACCTACCGGTTCATTGCCTCCTACAGCGGTGACGCCGGCAACGCCCCGATCGCCGGCGAATGCAACGCGGCCGGCGAGACGGCTACCGTCCTGCCCCTCCCGACGATCACCGTCGACAAGACCGCATCCCCGGCGAGCCTGCCGGCGCCCGGCGGGGAGTTCACCTTCAGCGTGGTCCTTACGAACACCAGCGCGGTCCCCCTGGTGATCACCAGCCTGAGCGACGACGTCTACGGCGACCTTGCCACTATGGCCGGCTCCAACACCTGTGACGACCTCATCGGCGACACCCTGGGTGCCGGCGCCAGCACCGCCCCGTGCTCGTTTGCCGGGAGCTTCACCGGCAGCGAGGGTCAGTCGCAGACCGACACGGTAACCGCCGTGGCCGTCGACGTGGCCGGCAATCAGGCAACCGGCGCCGGCACCGCTACGGTGAGCCTGACCGCTCCGGCGGCGCCGGTCCCGTCCGTGCAGGCCGACGTGACCGCCAGCCCGTCGTCGGTTCCCGAGCCGGGCGGGCCGGTGGAATACCGGGTGGTGATCACCAACACCAGCAACCCGGTGCCGCTCACGATCACCTCACTCGTCGACAGCTTCTACGGCAATCTGGCGGCCCTGCCCGAACCGAACACCTGCGACGCCCTGATCGGCGTCGTGGTTCAGCCCGGGCAGTCGGTGTCCTGCGAGTTCACCGTGCAGGTCGCCGGTGACGCCGGCGACACGCGCACCAACACCCTCACCGTGACGGCGACCGCTCCCGACGGCACCGTGGTGGCCGACACCGCCGCCGCCACGGTGAGCTTCACCGACGTGCTTCCCGAGATCGAGGTGGACAAGGTGGCCTCGCCGCAAACCCGCCCCGCCCCGGGAGGGACCTTCACCTTCCGGGTCACTATCGCCAACACCGGCGCCGAGGCCGTGCTTCTCACGACGTTGGGCGACGACGTCCACGGGAACCTGAACGGCCGCGGAACCTGCGACACCGCCACGACGATCGCTGCAGGGGCCGCCTACGCCTGCGAGTTCTCCGTCCAGTTCACCGGGGACGAAGGCGACCGGGAGGTCGACACGGTTTTGGCCACGGTCGTCGACGACGAAGGCAACTCGGTGACCGAGGAGGACTCCGAGTCGATCCGCCTGACCGATCCGGTGGGGGCGGCGGCCACCCCGACCCCGACCGTCAGCCCCTCTCCGACCGCCTCCCCCACGCCGACACCGACACCGTCGGCCTCGGCGAGCCCCACGCCGACCGCAGGCGCAACGCCAAGCCCGTCAGCCAGCCCGACTCCGGCCGCAGCTGCTCCCCGGCCGATCGTTCGCACCGGCGCGGACACCCTGGGGTGGTTCGCCTTCGCGGTGGCGCTGATCGCCCTCGGTTCCCTGGTGCGCCGGGCGGCGCCTTCGGGACGGCGGAGCTCCGGGCGCAGGCGCTAGCCGCAGCAGGCCGCGAGGGCCTGCCGGTACTGCTCGTAGATCCGGTCCCAGTCGAACTCCCGGAGCACCATCTCTCTTCCGGCCTTCCCAAGCCGGGCCGCCTCCTCCGGATCGTCCAGCAGGCGCACGATGGCGGCTGCCGTATCGGACGGTCTGTTGCCGTCCACTAGAATCCCGGTCTCTCC
>DATABX010000455.1:0-7490 GCA_036259335.1 Actinomycetota bacterium | reverse complement strand
CGCTGGCCTGCCTGCTGCTGAAGAGCGGCGGTTAGCCGGGGTGACGGTCAACCTGGAAGCGAGTCCGGGCTGATGCGCGTCTGGCCGGGCAAGCCCTACCCGATGGGCGCAACCTGGGACGGGCGCGGGGTGAACTTCGCGTTGTTCTCCGAGCATGCCACCGCGGTCTACCTGTGCCTGTTCGAGCCCGACGACCCGGCGCTGGAGTCGCACCGCATCCCGCTGGCCCAGCGCACCGCGTCGGTGTGGCACGTCTACCTTCCCGACGTCCACCCGGTAGCCGTAGAGCTGGCCCGGCCGGACGTCGGGAAGGTAGACGTGCCACACCGACGCGGTGCGCTGTGCCAGCGGGATGCGGTGCGACTCCAGCGCCGGGTCGTCGGACTCGAACAGGCACAGGTAGACCGCGGTGGCGTGCTCGGAGAACAGCGCGAAGTTCACCCCGCGCCCGTCCCAGGTTGCGCCCATCGGGTAGGGCTTGCCCGGCCAGACGCGCATCAGCCCGAGTTCGCTTCCAGGTTGACCGTCACCCCGGCTAACCGCCGCTCTTCAGCAGCAGGCAGGCCAGCGGGGGCAGGGTGAGGTCGACCGACCACTGCCGGCCGTGCGCCGGGACCCCGTCGGCGTGGACCAGCCCCAGGTTGCCCAGGCCGCTCCCGCCGTAGTACTCGGAGTCGCTGTTGGCCATCTCGGTCCAGGTGCCGCCGGTGGGGACCCCGATCCGGTAGTTGTGGCGGGGCACCGGCGTGAAGTTGTAGACCACCAGGTAGGTGCCGTCGCCCGAGCGGGCCTTGCGGAGGAAGCTGATCACCGAGGCGTCTTTGTCGTCGGCGGCGATCCACTCGAAGCCGGCCGGGTCGCAGTCCAGCTCGTGCAGCGCCGGCTCCTGCCGGTAGAGCCGGTTCAGGTCGGTGACCCAGCGGGTGACGCCCGAGTGGATCGGGTACTGGAGCAGGTCCCAGTCGAGGGCGGTCTCGTGGCGCCACTCGGTGGTCTGGCCGAACTCACCTCCCATGAACAGCAGCTTTTTGCCCGGCTGGCCGTACAGATACCCGTAGAGCAGGCGCAGGTTGGCGAAGCGCTGCCACTCGTCGCCCGGCATCCGGCCGACCAGGGAGCCCTTGCCGTGGACCACCTCGTCGTGCGAAAGCGGGAGCACGAAGTTCTCGGTGAAGGCGTAGAGCATCCGGAAGGTCAGCTCGTTGTGGTGGTACTTGCGGTGGGCCGGGTCGAGGCCCAGGTACTGCAGGGTGTCGTGCATCCACCCGAGGTCCCACTTGAGGCCGAACCCCAGCCCGCCGATGCTGACCGGGCGGGACGCCATCGGCCAGTCGGTCGACTCCTCGGCGATCGTCTGGGCGCCTGGGTGGATGCGGTAGACGTCGGTGTTCAGCCGGCGCAGGAAGCTGGTGGCCTCCAGGTTCTCGCGCCCGCCGTACTGGTTGGGAACCCAGTCGCCCGGCGCACGGGAGTAGTCCAGGTAGAGCATCGACGCCACCCCGTCCACCCGCAGGGCGTCGGCGTGGTAGGGCCCCAGCCAGTGCATCGCACTGGAGAGCAGGAAGCTGCGGACCTCGTTGCGGCCGTAGTTGAAGATGAAGCTCGTCCAGTCCGGGTGGAAGCCCTGGCGCGGGTCCTGGTGCTCGAACAGGTGGGTCCCGTCGAAGAAGCCCAAGCCGTGCTCGTCGGTCGGGAAGTGGGAGGGCACCCAGTCCAGCACTACGCCGATGCCGCTGCGGTGGAGGTGGTCGATGAGGTACATGAAGTCCTGCGGCGTGCCGTACCGGCTGGTCGGGGCGAAGTAGCCGGTGACCTGGTACCCCCAGGAGGCGTAGAGGGGGTGCTCCATCACCGGCAGGAACTCGACGTGGGTGAACCCCAGCCGGTTCAGGTACTCGGATAGCCGGGGGGCCAGCTCGCGGTAGGTCAGGTGCCGCTCGCCCTCGGCGCCCGACTGCATCCAGGACCCCAGGTGCATCTCGTAGATCGACATCGGAGCCTCGAGGGAGTTGGCGGCCGGGCGGCCGGCCAGCCACTCGGCGTCACCCCAGGAGTACTCCAGGTCCCAAACCACCGACGCGGTGGCCGGGGACTTCTCGGCGTAGACGGCGAACGGGTCCGACTTGTCGACCTGGAAGCCGTCCTGCGCCGCCTTGATGTGGTACTTGTACCGGGCCCCCCGGCCAACTCCCGGCAGGTACCCCTCCCAGATGCCCGAGTTGCCCCGCGGCTTGAGGGGGGCGGCATCCCGGTCCCACTCGTTGAAGTCGCCGAAGACGCTGACGTGCGACGCGTTGGGCGCCCACACCGCAAACCGGGTCCCACCGTCCACCAGGTGGGCGCCGAGCTTGGTTGCAAGTTCGGAGTGGGTACCTTCGTTGAACAGGTGCAGGTCGTCGGCGGTGATCAGGCTCGACGCCTGGGACTCGGGTTGTTGCACGCTAGGAAGCCTACCCCGGTTGGCGCATCCGCCGGGCGGCGATGCCGGTGTGCCCGGCCGTTACGGCTTGGGCTTGGGCGGCCGGCCGCGCCGGGGCTTGGGAGCGTCCGGATCCACCTCTTTCGGGGTGCGGCTGCGGGTTCCCGTGCCGCTCACCCGGGTCACCGCAGGCTTGACGCTTGCCGTTGTTCGCTTGGTGGCTGCCGGCTTGGACTTGGCAGCCGCCGTTCGCTGCGCCGGAGCGGCTCGCCGCCGGGTGGGAGCCGGCGCCTCTTC
Source organism: Actinomycetota bacterium (assembly GCA_036259335.1). Lineage (GTDB taxonomy): Bacteria > Actinomycetota > CADDZG01 > JAHWKV01 > JAHWKV01 > JAJCYE01. The sequence goes on along the minus strand of DATABX010000455.1, from coordinate 4,774 downwards.
GGGTTCGGCCTCCTCGGCCTTGGGAACCCCCGGCCGGCGCGGGCGGTAGGGGGTGACCCCCTGCGGAAGTTCGGGACGGGCAAATCCGCCACCCGGCTGCGTCGCCCTGCGGATGCGGGGAACGTCGTCGATGCGGATCCACTCGGGCTCCGGCTCCTCCCCCGCCTCCTGGGATGCCGGCTCCGGTTCGACAACCGGTTGGGTCGACTTTCTGCGCCCGCGGCGCGGGGCCGGCGGCGCCTCGTCCTCGGCGGGCGGCGACACCTGGCGGGTCTTCCGGCGGCCGGTGGCGGGCGGCGGCTGGGGCGCGGGCGCCGGCTCGCCCGTGGTGCCGAGGACCGCTGCCAGCCGGCTGCGGAAGTCGTCGGCCGCCTCGGCGCTCTGCTTGGAGTAGTCCGCCTGGTCTTCGGCGTCGCCCAGGTATCCCTGGTCCTCGAAACCCGCTTCCAGAGAGCTCTCGTCGTACTCCGCCTGGAACTCGGCGACCTCGTCCGGCTTCGCCCACGCCGCGCCGGCGGGCGCCTTCCGCGGAGGCTGGCGCTCGGAGAGCGGGCGGAACGGCTTGACCGGCTCGGAGGTTTCGAAGAACTCGGTCTCGTCCTCGGTGTCGAGCTGGCGGCTGAGCTCTTCGGCGCCGAGACGCCCCCGGCCGGCCTTGCGCCGGTCGACGGCGGGAGGGAAGTCGGAACTGATGTCCCGCTCCCGGGATTTGGCCGCCTTCGCCGGCTTCTCCGGGCGCTCCCTCGCAGGCTTCGCCGGGCGCTCGGCGGCGGACCGCTTCTCGGCCATGCTCGAGCGAAGAAGTGCCAGGCCGGCCAGCGCGCTGGCGCCGATGGAGGCGTAGAGGATGGTGTCGTTTCCGGCGATCCAGCCGTAGGCCAGGGCGGCAAAAGCGACCAGTACCAGAGCTATCGAAGCCTTGAACACCAGGATCCTTCCGTCGCCGGGACAGCTAGCGACCAGTCTAATAGCGGTGGCCGGTTGTAGGCCCGCAATTTTCTCCCAGAGTCGGGTGCGGTGCTAGTCCTCGCCCCAGAACAACTCGTGGATCGACTTGGTCTCGGTCGCCGAAGACTTTCGCTTCGGGGGCTGGCCCTCGTCCGTGGCGGACGAGGCGGAAGCCGACGGTGCGGCCACCGAAACCTCCTGCGGCTCGGCCGGCTCCGCGGCGCGCTTTCGCTCCGGCTCGGGCTCACTCGACCAGCTCGGCGGCTCGTCGTCGAGAGAGCTCGCCGCCGCCGGACCGGAGTCCTCGGGTTCCGACAGCCAGTCGGCAACCGGCTGGGTCCCGGGCCCGTGTGTCCCGGCTGCCGCCGGCTCCGGCTCCGGAGCGGCCGGCGGGGCCGGTTCGGCCGGGGCGGTCTCGGTGGAGCGGGACAGCCCGTAGTCGCCGAACCTCTCGATGGTCTCGCTGAGCAGCTTGGAGCGGTCGAAGAAGGGGGAGGTCACCGGCGCGGTCGACCCGGCCGAGATCAGCGGCTTGGTCTCCAGCAGCTCGAGCTGGGAGCGGATGAACGCCGACAGGCGGGTCCGGAAGTCGCGTTCGAAGCTCTTCATGCCCTCGATGCGGTCGCGCAGCTCGGCCTCCTCGGTCTGGGCGGTCTGGAGCATGTCCCTCGCCCGGCGCTGGGCGTCCTGCAGGGTGGTCGAGCTGACCGCATCGGCCTGCTCCTCGATCCGGCGCGCCTTGATCTCGGCTTCGTCGACCAGCATCTGAGCCCGGGCCCGGGCGTTGGCCACCGCCTTGTCGGCGGTCTCCTGGGCGGTGACGAGCATGCGCTTCAGCATGTCCTCGGACTCCGACCGGACGGCGGTTACCTGCGGTGCGGCGGCGGCGGGGGCTTGGGGGGCCACCGGCCCGTTCCTCACCTTCTCTTCGAGATCCTCGACCCGGCGCTGGAGGGCCTGATTCTCCTTGTACAGCGTCTCGTACGCCTCGGCGACCTGATCAATGAAAAGGTCGACCTCTTCGTGGCTGTAGCCGCGGAAAGCGTCGTGAAACTGCTTTTCCTGAATTTCACGCGGCGTCAATGTCATAGAGGCCTCCTTAACCACCGGCAAAGCTGTAATAGATCACCTGGGGCAAGATCATTCTCACGATCACGAACAGGACGATGAACGACAGGTCCAGGGGAAAGCCCATCGGCTGCGGAATGACGCGCCGCAACAGCTGCAGCGGCGGCTCGGTCAACCCGTAGATCAGGTCCACGATCGGCGTCATCGCCGGCGGTGGCGACCAGCCGGGCTTGAAGATCGGGATGAACGAGAGAATCACCCGGCCGATGAGGATCCAGCCGTAGATTTGCAGGGTTCGCAGAAGGATTATGGCGACGATACTCATTGCGCCCGGCTCCAGTTCTCAAAACTCATTGAACAGTCCCCGCTTCAGGCGCTGCCTCTCCTCAGCCGAGACCTCGACGTTGGCCGGGGTGATCAGGTACATACGCGGCCCCAGCCTCTGCACGTCCCCGCCCAGGCCGTAGGCCAGCCCCGAGGCGAAGGCGGTCAGGCGCTTGAACGTGTCGTCCTCAACGCCCTGGAGGTTCATTATGACCGGCACCGAGGACTTCAACTTGTCGCCGATCTCCTTGGCGTCGTCGTAGGCCGACGGGGAGACCTTGTGGATCTGGCCGAGCGCCCGGGGCGCCTGCGCCGGCGGAGGCTGGTGCACGGTGGTGAGCTCCTCGCGGGTGATCTTGCGGATGGTCGAGGGCGCGGGGCGCTGCTCGCGCGGGGCCTCGTCGACCAGGTCGAGGCGGCCGTCCATCTCGTCCTCCTCGACGAGGCCCAGGTAAAGGAGTGTCTTCTTCCAGACGCTTACAGAACTCATCCCTGCAACTCCCTTTGCTGTGACCCGGTCCCCGGGTGTGGTGAGGTGCGCGGACCGAAGATGGCTTCCCCGACGCGCACCATGGTGGCGCCTTCTTCCACTGCTACTCGATAATCTTGGCTCATCCCCATGGAAAGGTGGTGGATCCTCGGCGAGGAATATGCCGCCGCCACCTCGTCGCGCAGCCGGGCTAGCTGCCGGAACGCCGGCCGGGCCAGCTCCGGGTCGCCGGTTTTGCGGGCCATGCCCATCAATCCGACCAGCTCCAGGTTCGGCATCTGCAGCACCGCTCCCACGAGCCGGTTGGCCTCCACCGGCTCGACCCCTCCCTTTGATTCTTCACCGGAGATGTTCACCTCAACCAAAATCTGGACCGGCCGGGTCGCCCGTCGGCTTATCTCGAGCGCCAGCTCCATGCGGTCAACCGAGTGGATCACAGCTCCGGTCGCCAGAACCCGGCGCACCTTGTTGCGCTGCAGCCGGCCGACGAAGTGCCATCTCGGCCCGGCGCCGAGCGCCTCGTGCTTGGCCGCCAGCTCCTGCACCCGGTTCTCGCCGAAGTCGAGCTGCCCCGCCTCCAGGGCTGCGGTTATCGCCGGGACACCGAAGGCTTTCGAAACCGCGATCAACTGGATCTGCGACGGGTCCCGGCCGCAGCGCAGAGCCGCATCGTCGATATCGCGGCGCACCGCGTCCAGGGATCGGGCGATCGGAGAGGTCATGGTCAGGGTCACCGCCACACCACCACGGCGTGCCGGCCGGTCTCGCCGTCCCGCCGGAACGAGTAGAAGCGCTGGTCGCAAAGCGTACAGGGCGGTGCGTAGTCGTCCACCCGGGCGCCGGCCCGGCGCAGGACCCAGCGGGCGGCGGCGCGCAGGTCGAACTTGAACCGGCTGCCGTCGGGGGTCCAGAACTCGGGCGAGCCGGGGTAGGCGCGGGCGAACGCTTCGACCACCTCGGCGCCCACCTGGTAGTGGCAGGGTCCGATGCTCGGGCCGATCCACGCCTGGGGAGACTCGCCGCCGAAAGCCCGTACCGCGGCGTCGAGCACGCCGGCGCACAGTCCCCGCCACCCGGCGTGGGCCACGCCGGACGCGCTCTCCGCCACCAGGGCCACCGGAAGGCAGTCGGCCGCCATCACCGCGACCGGAACCCCGGGCGCGGACGTGCGAAGGGCGTCGCCCTGCGCTGCTCCCCCACCATTTCTCTCCGCTACCTCGACGACCTCCGCCCCGTGCACCTGTTTCAACGACACCCATTCGTCCGGAATGTCGAGAGCCCGGGCCACCCGCTGCCGGTTGGCCCGGACTCTCGCCGGATCGTCCCCTACTGCGGAGCTCAGGTTGAGCCCCGAGTAGGGACCAACGCTCGAACCTCCCGCCCGTGACGTGAAAGCAACGCCCGCCGTTCGAGGGGGAACAAGAAACAGCAAGCCGTCACGTTCGAAAGGTTCAAGCAGTGGCTACACCCATGTTGTCGGCTCCGTAACTACCTCCTGCGCAGGAAGCTCGGGATGTCCAGATCGTCATCGTCGTCGTCGTTGTCGGCGTCGAAGACGTGGGTCACCACCGGCTCCCGCGGCTGGTTGTAGGCCGGCTCCCGTGAACGCCGGGGCATCGGCTCCCGGATGTCGGTGATCACCGGCTCCCGGTCCAGCTCGTACTCGACGTCCAGGTCGTCCTCGGCCATGAAGTTGCCGATCGGCTGCGGCGCCGGCATCCCGACCGACGGCAGGCTGCCGCCGTACGAGGTGGACGGCATCGACACCGACGAGGGGGTGCGTGTCCCTGCGAACTCGGCCCGCTCGAAACCGGAGGCGATGACGGTCAGGCGCAGCTCGTCTCCGAGCTGGTCGTCGATGACCGCACCGAAGATGATGTTCGCGTCCGGGTGCGCCGACTTGGCGATGATGTTGGCTGCCTGGTTGACCTCGAACAGTCCGAG
>DATABX010000454.1:0-1851 GCA_036259335.1 Actinomycetota bacterium | reverse complement strand
GTCGATGTACCTGTTTGCCAGGCGTCAGCTGGGCGGGGTCAACCGGGTCGAGGTCGCCAAGGAGTTCGGGGTATCGCCCAAGCTTGCTGCCTTCCACCTCGACAAGCTGGCCGACCAAGGGCTGCTCAGCTTCCACTACGCACGTCCTCCGGGCCGAAGCGGCCCGGGAGCCGGCCGGCCGGCGAAGATCTACCGAGCGTCGGATGCCGAGATCGAGGTATCCCTGCCGGAGAGACGGTACGACCTGGTGGGCAACCTGCTGGTAGACACCATTACCGCCGGAGGCGACAGCGCCTCCGAACGGGCCCGGGCCGTCGCCTACGATGCCGGTCTGGCGCTCGGTAAGAAGGTGCGGGAGGAGAGGCGCCTTCGGCCGCCCGGCGCCGAGCGAGCCATGGCGGTGGCAACCGAAGTGCTGGAGGAGTACGGCTTCGAGCCCTCCCGGACCGAGAACGAGGTTTCGCTGAAGAACTGCCCCTTCCACGCCCTGGCCCAGCACGCCCCGACGCTGGTATGCCACATGAACCAGGCGTTCGTCGACGGGCTGATGCGGGGACTGGGCAACGAGACGGTCCAGGTCCACCTCCAGCCCACGCCGGGCCAGTGCTGCGTGAGGCTGCGCCGCGCCTGAGGCCGCCGACAACAACCGCCCGCCAGCCAGACGCCGTCTGCCGTCTCCGAGCACGCATTCGGTGAGTTCGGTCTTCACCGTCGGCCACGGTTCACGTTCCCTTGAGGACTTCGTCGGGATCTTGTCCCGTGCCGGCGTCGGCCTGCTCGTGGACATCCGGCGGTACCCCGGCTCCCGGCGCCACCCCCACTTTGCACGGGAGTCGCTGGCGGCTTGCCTGCCGCAGCACGGTCTCGGCTACCAGTGGTGGGGAGAGGCCATGGGGGGCCGGCGCTCGCCCGACGAAGCTGCGCTCGAACGGCACGGCGCCTGGGAGAACGACGCCTTCCGGGCCTACGCCTCGTTCATGGACGGCCCGGAGTTCCAAGAGGCGCTCCGGCGCCTGATGGAGGTATCCGAGAACTCGATCGTGGCGATCATGTGCGCCGAGACCCTCTGGTGGCGATGCCACCGCCGCCTGGTGGCCGACGCACTGGTTGCCCGCGGGCGGCAGGTTCTGCACCTGGGCCTCGGCGAGCCCCAGCCTCACGCCCTGACGACGTTTTGCCGGGTCGACAGCAGCGGGCTTTTGGCCTACGACGGAAAAACGAAGGCGACCTCGGGCTGAGGCCGCCTTGGATTCGTTGGGATCGTTCTGACGATAGCCGTTCCAACCGCTGGGTCACCCGGAGCAGCGCCGGGCTATCCGGCTTCCTTGTGTACCGGCGCCCGCAGACCGCCCGGGATGTTTACGCCGCCGGCGGTCCTGCCGCCGAAGGTGATGTTGCGGTCCCAGCCAACCGGCTCGGGAGCCGGACGGACCACCTGGTTGCCGGCCGGGGTGGGCCGGACCGAACGCTCGGGGGCCACGGGCATCCGCAGGCCGCCGGGGATGTTGACGCCGCCGGCGGTCCTGCCGCCGAAGGTGATGTGCTTCTGCCAGCCGATTGCCGGTGACGATGGAGCCGCTTCCCGGCGCACCGGCGCCGGCGCCGGCTCCTGAGTGGTCTGGAATCGAGCCACCTCCGGGAAGGTCCTGCCGCTACCAAGACCCGGCGCCTGGCCCGAGCCGGCCTGGGTACGGCGGGTCTCGAGGATGCTTCCTCTCCCGCCGGGAAAGGCCTCGTCCGGCTCCTGGTTGCGCTTGATACGCCTGACATCTGGGATTCTCATGTCGCCGCTCCTTTCCGAACGCTTCGTACCCACTCTATCGCCCGCTTATATTTATGTTAGAAACTGAT
>DATABX010000453.1:0-2363 GCA_036259335.1 Actinomycetota bacterium | reverse complement strand
CCGAAGCGGCTCGGCGCCCATCGTCCGGATCAGGTTCTCGACCATGATCAGCCGGGTCCGTGAGGTGCCTCGGGTCGGGCACACCATCCAGGTCGCGTTCTGGAACAGGTCCCGTCGCGCTCCTGCCGGACCGCTCAGGTGCGTTCCGGCCAGCGGGTGCGAGGGAACGAAACGGGGGCTCGACACCGCCTTGGCGATCTGCGACTTCACCGACGCCACGTCGACGACCGTGGCGCCGGTCGCGTCCAGCAGCGAGCGGCTCACGTCGGCCACTGCGCCGGGTGGAACTGCGACGAAGACGGTGCGGCACATGCCGAAGTCCTCGGGTCCCCGGCAAGGCCGGCTCACCGCCCCCATCCTCAACGCCTCGTCGAGGTTGGCCCGTGAGGAGTCCATGCCGACCGTCGTCCGTCCGGCTGCACTGAGCGCCAGGCCGATCGACGTGCCCACCGCTCCCAAACCCACTATGCCCACATGGGCCGAGCTCCTCATCGGCCGTCACCGGAACCCCGGGAGCCCCGCAACTCTTCGCTCATCCCGTACCTCCCTGCTGTGTGGATGTCGTCGGCTCTCGATCGACACCTTCCATACCTGCCGGGGCGGCCATTTCCTTCCCGGGCTTCGCCGGGGGGTGCCGGGAAGGAAATCGCCCCCTCCACGAGTACCTGCCACGGGGACGTCGCGATCTAGGAAGGGAGGGCTTTGCCTTTAACTGCGAATCGTGCTTTGGAGCACACCGGTGACGGCGTAAGCCGGTCTTGGGAAGCGGGGCCGGCGGGCAGGGCGCCCACCTCGAACGAAGAGCTGGGAGCAACGGCGGGGAGTGGTGCAGACGAGACGGCTCAAAAGAGTGCGTTCGACGAGCTTTTTCGAAGGCTGTGGCGGGCGAGTGTCGAGTGGGCCCGGGCGGCCGGTGCCCGCGACCAGGATATGGCGGAGGATGCAGCCACCCAGGCCTGGTTTAGGGCCTGGCGCTACCGGCACCGGTACGATTCGGACCGCGCGGCGTACGCCACCTGGCTCGGGACGATAGTGCGCAACGAGGCGAGGGATCTACTGCGGTCCGAGTCCCGGCTCGCCCGGACCGGGGATCACCCGGTGGAGGATGCTGCCGACCCGCGGACCTTCGAGGAGCCGCATCTGTTTGCCCTGTCGTTCGTGTGGGAAGCGTTCGAGCAGCTGAAGCGTGCACGTCCGGAATATGCGGCGGTTCTTCGGCTCAAGGCGCTGGGCTATCGCGACCGGCAGATAGCCGAGTGCCTCGGGTTGGAGCGGGTGGGCACGGTCGGCAGCCGCCTGAACCGGGCCAAGCGGTTTTTGGCCGAACGGTTGGCGGAGAGGGGGGTGGTGTATCTGGCGGGACAACCCTGTGCGCCCGCCGCCCGGCACGGCCTGGTACCCCTTTGCGCAACCGGCGACGGCGGTTTCTACTCCATAGTTCCGGGCGCCGGCACCTTCCTGCTCCCTCGGGGCGAAGCCGGCGGCAGCGATTCGATCCTGGTGGAGGATGGCTTCTTCGTCTCCGTTTGGATGAACCGAGCCGCGCTCGGCATTGACTCGACAAAGGGGCCGAATTGCGCCGGCTGACCGGCTGCCCCAGGTGAGCCTGAGATGAGTGGTCGGTCGAGCGAGGGTTTCACCGGATCGGCGTACGCTGCCGCCTTGAGCACCGGGCCTTTCCCGGCGGGCAGCCCACCGTCAGGCCCCACCGCAACCTGTTCGATCACCGCTCTGTTGTCGGGTGAGCCCTTGTCGCCGGCTCAGGCCGACCACGTGGCGGAGTGCCCGTTCTGCTCGAGGATGGCCCGGCGGCTGAAGCGCCTGCCGTTGGAGGTTGACGATTCCGGAGGGCCGAGAACGAACCCCGGAGGCCCGCCTAGTTGAAGCTGAGGCGGCCGTCTTCCCCGTCGGTCGGGCACGAGTGCACCGCGGTCGGCGGCAGGGACGCCTTCTGGAGTTCCCGGAGGCCCCGGGTGGTGTTGCCCTTGATCGCAGTGACGACCGGCTCGCCGGCCTCCGTCCGCTCGGCGGTTATCTCCAGGCACCGGCTGGACTTCAGCATCATCGCCAGGGCGGTGATCTGGTCGGCAGGAACGTCGTCCATGGCGCTGCGGACCCTCTCGGTAAGGTCGCCGGGCCCCTGGCCGACGGCGTCCAGCGTCGCCTGAAGCATCCGGACCATGCCGGTCTGAGCGTCGATCATGTTCGAATTCTAGCTGCGTTCGCCGTCTTACTTCAGGAAAGGGAGCCGGTTTCCCGCCGCCTCTTTCATCGAGTGCCGGCTGCAAAACTAGAAATAGACGTGCGCTTGCTGGGTGGGCCGCCCGGGACTCGATGAAAGCGGCGGCGGGAAACCGGCTCCC
>DATABX010000452.1:0-12172 GCA_036259335.1 Actinomycetota bacterium | reverse complement strand
GTCGTACCACTCGTAGGCCCGGGTCCCGGGGACGGCAGGCGCGTACGGTTTGGTCCAGGAGATCAGCCGCTGGAACAGCGGGAAGCGTCGGAACATGCCGCCGGGCCCCTCGTCGGCCGATATGACTGCGTGATGGATGCCGAGCCGGGACAGACAGTAGCTGGTCTGCAGGCCGCCGGGGCCGCTCCCCACGACCACGCAGGGGTAGTCGCCCGGCGGGAAGGGCTTTAGTTCTGCCACCGAAGCGCGTTCTTCAGCCTCATGGCCTCGGCCTGGAGGAGGCGGAACATCACCTTCGGGTGGTCCTCGAGAAACTGCTGGGTGGCCGGCCCGCCCAGGACCAGGCACTGGAGGGGCTCGAGGGCCACCACGTCGGCGGTCGGCGGCTCGCCCAGAAGGATCGAGATCTCGCCGAAGAAATCGCCCCTTCCCAGCTTGGTGACGTCCTTGCCGTCGAGGCGGACTGCAGCCTCACCCTCGAGGATGATGTGGAAACCGCTGCCGGTGAAACCCTGCCGGAGAATGCGCTGGCCCTTGGCAAACCACTCCTCCGAGAAGGCGTGGGCTGCCGCCTCCAACTCGGGCAGGGACAGGTCCGAAAACAGCGCCAGGCTCCCCAGCATCTGGATGAGGTTGCGTTGCGGCTCCATGGGGCTCCTTCGAAAAGGTGAGCGCAGTTTACTAGGGATCGTCTGGTATAAAGCCCCCATGCCGACCGACGCAGAGCGCGCAGCGGCGCTCGCCAACATCCCGCTTTTCGCCCGGCTTCCCGAGGAAACCAGGCTGAGAATCGTCGAGATCGCCGGCGAGCTGGAGGCAGCCGCCGGCCAGTTGCTCATCCAGCCCCGTACCGAGGGGTCGGGCATGTTCGTCGTCGAGGAGGGCTCCGTGGTGGTCGAGCGCGAGGGCCGCACCATCGAGCTGGGGGAGGGCGAGTTCTTCGGCGAGCTGGCCCTGCTCACCGACACGACGCGTACCGCCCGGGTGCGGGCCAAATCGGACGCCCGGCTGCTGGCCATTCGGCGCGACGAGTTCCGCAGGTTGCTGGAGTCGGAGCCGACGCTTGCTCTGGGAATGCTCGAGGTACTGGCCCACCGGCTGGCGGACTAGCTGGAGTCAGGCTGAAGCCGGGCGGGCGAATGCGGATCCGCGGGTTGCGACGCCGCTATGGCTTGATGCCGGGCTCGACCCCCTCTGCAACGATCATCCTGGCGACGTCACGGACCTTGATGCTGGAGCGCTGGGAGATCAGCTTGAGCCGCTCGAACGCTTCGTCGGCCGAAATCTTGTGCCGCTCCATCAGAATTCCCTTGGCCTGATCGATCTCGGCACGCGACTCGAGTGCCTGGCGGAGTTGGGAGGCGAGCTCGCTCGCCGCCTCGTACCTCGTCGCATCGAGCAACCTGGCCGCCGCCCGGGCGGCAAATCTGGAGCCCAGCGCAATGGCATCGTCGGCGAACGCCTCTTCCTTGGACGAGTAGAAGTTCAAGGCGCCGAAGCAGCCGTCCTTGGACTTCAGCGGGTAGGCGATGACGCTTTGTACCCCCGCATACAAGGCGCGGTTGGTGATCTCCGGCCAGCGACTTTCCTTGAGCATGGAGGAGACAACCTGTGTCTCACCGTCGCGGATCGCCTGGAGACACGGGCCGGTCCCCATTTCGTACTGGACTCCGTCAACTGCGTCGGCGGTTGCGGCGTTCGAGGAAAATACGGTCCCGACTTTGCCGTTCTTGTCGACGAGCGAGATGCTTACGGCCTGGGCTCCAACCGGAGGACCCGCAAGCTCGACTATCAGCCGAATTTCGGCTCCCACGGTCTCTTCGGAGACGGCATGTGTGGCCAGCTTCTCAAGTGCGTCGGCCGGGTCCGCAACACTGTTCAAGTCATCCATCTGGTGGCTTTACCGTATCAGCCGCTCCACCGCAGGCGAAAGGTCGGGTGGCTGCCCGAGAAGCCCTTCAGCTCCACCGGCACCGCCGGGTCGAACCGGAACTCGGGAGACCCCTGCACCAGCGCCTTGGTCAGCTCCGAAACCAGGATCTCGCCACCGCGGGCCTTGTCGGCAATACGTGAGGCGTAGTTGACGTGCCGGCCGAAGAAGTCACCGCTCTGTTTGACCACCTCTCCGGTGTGAACGCCGATCCGCACCCGGATCGGCGGTGATCCCGGCGACCTGGCGTTGTGGCGGGCGAGAGACCTCTGGCAGGCGATCGCGGCCGCCAGCGCCTGCCGGGCGCTCGGAAAGGCCAGCATGAACCCGTCCCCCCGTGACTTGACCACGGTGCCGCCCGCTCTGGCAACCTCCTGCCGGACGATGCGGTCGTGGGCCGCCAGCAGGTCCAGCCACTGCTGGTCCCCCAGGTCTTCGTTGAGCTCGGTCGAGCCCTCGATATCGGTGAACAGGATCGTCACAGTTCCGTCCGGAGACGGGCCTGCGATAATCGATCCGTCGCCCTGGACCGCGGCCGCCAGGCCGGCGATCGCACTGGCTTCGTCGGCGGGCGCTTTGCCGGCCTCGAGCTGGAGCTGGATAGCCTGCTCCAGCGTCTGGCGAAAGCCTCCCCGCTTGGACTCCTCCACCACCCGGGCGACCAGGCGGCGGCACTCCTGGTCGTCCCCCGGCCCGCCTCGCTGGTGAAAGAGGCGGGCCTGGGCCAACCGGGTCTGGGTGGCGAGGAACGAAAAGCCGGCGTTGGTGTGGATCTCCAGGGCGGCGTCCAGGTGGTAGCGCGCCTCGTTGTAGCGCTTGAGGATCGTCGCCAGCACCCCGAGGTGGTGGTGGCCGCAACCGCCGGTGGTTACCAGGTACCCGGGGGCGCTCAGCCGGGCCCCGTACTGGGCCGCCATGTCGTACAGCACCGCGGCATTGGATTCGTCGTCCAGCCGCCGGCACACCTCGGTCAGCAACTGCACCGCCCACAGCAGGCCGAAGTCGGTGTTGACCGTCCGGAAGTTGCCCGCGACCACCTCGTTGAGGAGGCGGTGCGCTTCCGAAGTCTCGCCGGTCACCGCCGTGGCAAAGATCCGGGGTGCCCAGTACCACCGGAACGCGTTGGGTTCACGCAGATGCTCGAGAACTGCCGACAGTTGCTCGGAGTCCTGCAGCTCGTAGGCGGTGGTCAGCTCGGCGCCCACCGAGAACCGCCGGACGTTCGGGTCCCGGGCCTGGGTGCCCTGGCGAATCGCCCGGGTCACCAGCTCGGCCGCTTCCCGGATTCCCCCCTCGGCCAGGCTCCAGGTCGACTGGAACAGCGGAGTGAACCAGGTGTAGAGGGGCAGCTTGGCCTTCTCGGCGAGCCGGGCGTACTCCTCGACGTCCCGGCGGGCCTCGGAAAGCCGGTTGGTGAAGAACAGCAGGATCATCCGCATGCGCAGACCCAGCAGCCGGCGCTCGATGTCGCCGGCCCGGATCGCGGTCTCGATGAGCTCGGTGCACAGCCCTATCTGGGCCAGGGTCTCCCGGCCCTCGCCCAGCGCGATGACCCGGCCGTACAGAGCCTGGGCGGTGGCAAGCGGGTCTCCGACCCGGCGGGCCAGGGCGAGCGCCTCCCGGGTCAGCTCGTCCTCCTTGTGCTTGGTGGAAGGGTCGAACCGGTACGCCTCCCCGAGCCGGGCCAGCAACCTCACCCGCAGCGCCGACTCCCGGCCGGCGCCGGCAGCAAGCGCCGCCTCCAGGGTTTCGACCAGCTCCTGGCTCACCGAGCCGACGTCGGTGAGCACGTCCCCGATCCCCAGCGCGGCGAGCGCCGTCTCGTCGACCAGCCCGGCCTCCTGGGCGTGTTTGAACGCCGCCCGGAACGTCCTGAGGGCCGCCGGGATCTCGGCCGAGCTGATCTGCGCCTGCCCGAGCGCCAGCAGAAGCCGGCAGTGCTCCTCCTCGTCCCCGGCATCCGAGAGCTCCAGGGCCTGCAGGGCGTGGTCGTACTGGACCGCGGCCTCCTCGAAGGCAAGCTGCCGCATGGCTTTGTCGCCCGCCCGGCGGGCGTAGCCGATGGCTTTGTCGACCTCCCCCAGGGCCGAAGACTCGAAGAAGTGGTGGGCGAGCTCGGACAGGAAGCGGTCGGGGTCGTCGCTGCCCAGCTTCTCCAGCACTTCGCCCGCCGCCTTGTGCAGGCGGAGCCGCTTGGCAGTCGACAGCTCGTCGTACAGGGTCTCGCGAATCAGCGCGTGAGCGAAGCGGTAGCCGCCGGCGGCCGGGGCGAGCACCCGCGCCGCCACCGCCTCGTCCAGGGCCTCCAGCAGATCCTCGGGCGGTTTGCCGGTCAGCAGCTCGATGGCCGGCAGCTCGAACTCCCGCCCCAGCACCGACGCCAGGGTCAGCACCTGGTTGCACTCCGCCGAAAGCATGTCGAGCCGGCGTCCGATGACCTCCTTGACGCCCTGGGGAATCGTGAGACTCCAGGAGCTGGCCGTGCCGGCTTCCAACCTCCCCTCCGACGCCAGCAGCCGGACCGTCTCGCTGACGAAGAAGGGGTTGCCCTCGGTCTCGGTCTGGATCGCTCTCACCAGCGACTCGGCCGGCTCGGAGCCGACGGTGAGCTTGATGTAGCGAGCGACGTCGGCTTCGGTGAGGCCCCGCAGCAGGATGCGCCGGGTGTTGGGCTCCCGGAAAATCGACGCCAGGCTCTGGGACAGCGGGTGCTGGCGTCCGAGCTCGATGTCCCGGTAGGTGCACACCACCAGGATCTTGGCGTCCCGAAGCTGCCGGCTCACGAAATCCAGGAGCAGCAGTGACGGCTTGTCCGCCCAGTGCACGTCGTCCAGGAACACCACCATCGGCCGGTGGCGGGCGGCGTTGCGCAGGAAGGTGGTGACCGAGTCGAAGAGCTGGAAGCGCGAGGACTCCAGGTCGGTCCCGGCGGGGCTCTGCACGTTGGGCAGCGCTTGTTTCACATCGGAGACGATCTCGGCGATGTACCCGGCGCCGGACCCCATCTCGGAGGCCAGGGCTTCCGCCGAGCGGTCGTGCACCGAGCTGCGGATCACCTGGATCCAGGGCCAGTAGGCCGGCGCCCCCTCCCCCTCGTAGCAGCGGCCGGTCAGCACCTGGGCGCCGTTCATCCGGCCGTAGGTCGCAAGCTCCTCGGCCATCCGGGTCTTGCCGATCCCGGGTTCGCCCACCAGCAGGGCGACGCCCCCGCTGCCCTTGCGAGCGGCGTCCAACATCAGCCGCAGCTCCCGGCTCTCCGCCTCCCGGCCGACGAACACCCCGCCGGCGAGCCGGTCGAGCGGGTTGTCCGGGGTCGCGGCCGTCTCGACCACCGGCTGGGTTCCTGAAAGCGCCTCCAGACGGGCGAGCACCTCGGCGGCGCTCTGCGGCCGGTCGGCCGGCGACTTGGCCAGCAGATCGAGGATCAGGGACTCGAGCGCCGGCGGCACTCCGGGGTTGTGCCAGGTCGGGGCGACCGGAGCGGTGTGGATCTGCTGGGAGATCACCGCGATGGCATCGTCGCCGGCGAACGGTGGCTTGCCGGTGGCGGCCTCGTAGAGGAGAGCGCCCAGCGAGTAGAGGTCGCTGCGGGCGTCGACCTCGCCGCCCGTGGCCTGCTCGGGGGCCATGTAGGCGACCGTGCCCAGCATCATGCCCTCGCTCGTCAGCTTCACCGCCTGGGTTCCGGCGGCCAGCCCGAAGTCGCCCAGCTTGGCGGTGCCGTCCCGGGACAACCAAACGTTGGCCGGCTTGATGTCGCGATGGACCACTCCCTGCTCGTGGACGTACTCCAGGGCGGCTGCCACCTGGCGGGCGACCGTCAGGACCCGCTCCAGCGCCAGCGGCCCCCGGGCCCGGTTCAGCAGCTCGTCCACCGAGCCACCCGGCATGAGCTCGGCGATCAGAAAGATCAGCCCGGGCTCCTCGCCGACGTCGAAGATGTTCACGATGTTGGGGTGGTCACCCAGCCGGGCCATCGCCCTGGCCTCCCGGCGCACGCGCTCGATGGAGGCCTGGTCCAGCCCCTCGGTGTGGATGACCGACAGGGCCACCTCCCGGTCCAAGCGGGTGTCCAGGGCCCGGAAGACCTGCTTTCGGCCTCCCTGGCCCAAGAATGCCCGGGCGACGTAGCGCCCGCCGGCCACCGACGGCAGGTCCGGTACCGGAGCTCGGGTCTCCGGGGCCTCCAGCGGGGTGCCGCAGGCGTCGCAGAACGATGCGCCTTCCCGGTTCTTCTTGCCGCAGTTGGGGCAGATCACCGCGCCTCCACCCTCCGCCCGGCGTGGCCGAGACTACTGTTTCGCGACATCGCTCAGAGTTGGTGTCGATAGAGTCGAAGTCGTTGCACGCCTGTCCCACCAAACGAACGAATTTTTCGAAGGAGCGACATTGTCGCGCAGCGCCCGAGCCTGCTGTTGTGGCGGCTAGGGACCATGAGGCGAGGGGGTGTACCTCGGGAGGGAGGTCGAAATGCAGTCGATTGCTTTTGTGGTGCCGCTGCTCCCCGGCAAGGCGGAGATGGACCGGCAGGCGATGGAGTCGTGCTGGCGTGGGGAGCGCAAGGCCGCCCACCGCGCGGCCCGGGAAAGGCAGGGAGTGACCAGGGAGACGGTGTGGGCCCAGAAGACGCCGGCGGGGGACGTCGCCGTGGTGCTGCTGGAAGCTCACGACCTTAAGAGGGCCTTTCAAGGCATCGCCAGTTCGGACGACCCGTTCGACGAGTGGTTCCGTGCCCACTCGCTGGAGGTCCACGGCATCGACCTGACGCAGCCTTTGCCGTTGCCCGAGCTGGTGCTGGACTTCAGGTCCGACAGCGCAGAGAACGGCTGACGAGTGGGCCCCCAGGGACTCGAACCCTGCCCGTCGGATTAAAAGTCCGATGCTCTACCTGATGAGCTAGAGGCCCGAAGGCCGCGCAGGCCATTCGAGGTGCCGGAGCCGGCCGGCGGTTTCGCCGGTGGTCCCCGTCTGCACCTAGTTTATTGGTGTGGGCACTTCAATGCCCGGGTCCGCCGGCGATTCCGGCCCGAGGTCGCGGGGTACGATGACCCTGTGACCGACTACATGCTTGGCCGAGAGCTGCCGCCGAGCCTGCCAGGGGTTCCCTCGTTCTGGAACCTCAAGGAGGAGGAGCTCAAGCAGCACGCTCTGTCCCCTCGGGACGATAGGCCGGTGTGCGGCTTCGAGGGCGAGATAAAGGTCAGCCAGGAGCGCTGGTACGAGTCGACCTCGAAGTACAAGTGCCCGGTCTGCAAGACCCGCACCGGGGACGAGCTCACCCAGGAAGCACCGGGCAGCTGGTCCGGCTGACCGGCCGGTCTTTCCTAGCTGAAGGACCCTACCGACCAGAAACCGAGCCGGTCTTCGTGCCAGGAGAACTCGCTCTGCGGTGACAGGTCGCATCCGCAGGAGCCGCAGTAGAGGGAAGCGGCGCTGGCCGGGGTCTCGCAGGAGGGACAGCGCTTGAGGGTGCTTTTTGCCGAAACGCGATCTACGTGTGATGTCAGGTTCAAATTCTTCACCTCACAGCCCCGTGAACTTCCATGTGGAGGTCGAACACCGTCGGCGCCTCGCGCGGGGGACACCGCCGACCGATAAATTGTTCGATCTCTAAGGAAGCTCCTCCGGGGGCGGCCACAGCGGTTGGCCGGGCTCGATGTCGACCGGTTCCCGGCCCTTCACGAACAGGCGGGCCGGCGCTCCGATCAGGCAATACCGGTCCTCCTCCACCCTCAGGATCCCGCCCTCCCTCAGGCCGAGAACCGGCAGGTCGTTGAGCTCGTGATACTCCGCGATGCGGTCGTCCCGGGTCTCGCCGTAGTGCTCTTGGAAGCCGTCGCCGGCCCGGACGTAGACCTGGCCCGAGAAGTAGTGCGGATTGATCTGGAACGGGACCAGCCCGAGCGCCTCGAAGCCCGGGGGTTGGACGATCGGCATGTCGTTGGTGGTCATCAGGGTCGGGCACGCCATGTTCGAGCCGGCGCTGACGCCCATGTACGGCATCCCCGCTTGTACCCGCCGCCGGATCACCTCCAGCAGCCCCAGCTCGTGGAGCTTGTCGAGCAGCCGGAACGAGTTGCCGCCGCCGACGTAGATCCCGGCCGCCTGCTCCACCGCCTGCACCGGGTCGGGGGCCCGGTGGATGCCCTCCAGCTTCAGCCCGGCGTCCAGGCGCCGAGCGGCCATCCGTTCCAGGTATCCGTCGTAGTCGCCGAGGGCGTAGGGGACGAAGAGCACCCGGTCGACGGTTCCGAAGAACGCCCTCATCTGCTCGGTCAACAGCGCCAGCCGCTCCGGAGTCCGAAAGCCGCCGCTTCCGAGAAGAAGTCGCATGCCGTCCAGTCTAAGTGGCTCCCCGAAGCGCATTCTCAGCTTTCGCTAAGGGTCGTCACACGGCCCCCTCAGCTTGGTGGCCTACCTTGAGCGGCGGAAATCGACCTTTTGACCTTGGGAGGAACCCGTCTATGGATCCTTACGACCTGGGGAGGCCTCCCTACGGCCGCCCGAACCCGCCGAACAGGCCGAGCTGGGCGTCCCCCTACGACAACCCGGCGATCCTGCCGGCCAGCCCGGGACCGGCGGCCCCTCCCGAAAAGCGCTCACCTGCCCGGCTGGTGGTCGTCCCGCTGCTTTCCGCGCTGATCGGTTCGATCCTCGGCGTCGTGGGGACGCTGGCGGTCGCTCGTCCGGATGAGGCCGAGCCGGCGCCGGTGACCACATCCCCCGTTGCGGTCGAGGGCTCAGGTGAGCTCACGGGCGTGGCCGCGGTGGCCCAGAAGGTCATACCGAGCGTCGTGCAGGTCGACACCGCCACGCGGTCGCGGTTCGGAACCCGGCAGGGAACCGGTTCGGGCGTGATCTACAGCGCCGACGGCTTGATCATCACGAACCGGCACGTCGTCGAGACGAGCGGCGCGATCGAGGTGACTCTGTCCGACGGCCGCAGCTTTCCGGCGAACCTCGTGGGCACCGGATCGGGAGACATCGCCGTGCTGAAGGTCGACGCATCCGGCTTGCCGGCGGCGAGCTTCGGATCCAGCGACGCGGTCCACGTGGGCGACCTCGCGGTTGCGGTGGGCAGCCCCTACGGCCTGGAGGGCACCGTAACCGCCGGCGTGATCAGCGCACTCAACCGGGACATCGGCGTCAGCCGCCGCGAGACCCTCGAAGGCCTGCTGCAGACCGACGCTCCGATCAATCCCGGCAACTCCGGAGGGGCCCTCGTGAACGCCGCCGGCGAGGTCATCGGCATCAACACCGCCACCGTCGACGGCGCGGGGAGCCTCGGCTTCGCGATATCGATCGACGCCGCGCTGGAGGACGTCCGCCGCATCGTCGGCTGAACCGCCCGGACTCGAAAGGTCCATTCGGCCCCCGGATGGGGGTCCATAGAGTCGATGCCACCGGGCTGAAAGACGAGCAGAGTTGAACCGACCGCATAAGGAGGAACTTGATGTTGCTAGTCGATGCTCTAAGCCAAGCTGGTCGTGATGCCACCGGTCAGGCGGAGGACTCGCCGCCCCGGGGCGAGCTGCGGGCGCTGCTGGCGGTGGAGGCGGGATGCCCCCCGTTCGACGCCGCCGAGTTTGCGAAGTGGATCCTTCCGGCCGGGTCCCGGGTCCGGTTCCTCACCGTGCCGCGGTACCACCTCAAGCCGGGTAGCGCATGGCAGAGGCTGGGCGAGCCGATGGAGGAGCCGGCCGGCGTCGACCCCGCCGACTTCCGGATCACTCTGCGCATCCTGGAAACCACCGGAGCCGAGGTTAGCTCCACGACCCGTTACGGTTCGGCGCCCGACGAGATCCTCGCGGAGGCTGCCGACTGGGGTGCCGACCTGATCCTGCTCGGCCACCACAACGGTCTCGGCCGATGGTTCGAGAACAGCCTCGCCGAAATCCTTCTCAAGCGCTCGGTGATCCCGGTGGTGGTCGTGCCCCAGCTCAAGGAGGCGTCCAGCCGGTCCGCCGGAAGAGGGTGACGCCCCTTGCGGCTCAGAGTTGCCCTGGAGAGGCGCTATCCTTTCAATAGGAACTAACATTCACTCGATTGGAAGGAAAGCAGGATGTCGCAAGCCGCCGAGCCGTCGCAGTGCCCGGCGTACAACCGGGCGGCGGAGATCATCGGCAGCCGGTGGGCCGGCGCGGTGGTCCGGGCGATGCTGAACGGCGCCACCCGGTTCAGCGAGATCCGGCTGGGCATCGACGGCATCACCGACCGGGTTCTCTCCAAGCGGTTGAAGGACCTGGAGCGGGAGGGCATCCTGACCCGGCGGGTCTTCAACGAGACCCCGGTCCGCATCGAGTACCACCTCACCGACAATGGCCGCGCCCTAGCCCGGGTGGTCGATGCCATGACCGAGTGGGCCGATGACTGGCTGACCGCCCCGGTGGCCGGCACGCCGCGATAGAAAAAGGACCGGCCCTTGAAGGCCGGTCCTTTCCTGAAGCGGAACCTTTAGGCGTTCTTGGTAGCGGCGACGTCGAACTCCAGCTTCACCTTGTCGCTGACCAGCACGCCGCCCGAGTCGAGCGTTGCGTTCCAGTTGACGCCCCAGTCCTTGCGGTTGACCTCGGTGGAGCCCTCGAAGCCGACGCGGGTGTTGCCCCACGGGTCGATCTCGACGCCGTTGTACTCGAAGTTGATGCTGACCGGTCGGGTGACCCCGCGAATCGTCAGGTCGCCGTTCAGCTTGAAGCTGCTGTCGTCGATCGGTTCGGCTGAGGTGGAGACGAACTTGATCTCCGGGAACTCGTCCATCGCGAAGAAGTCGTTGGTGCGCAGGTGGGCGTCGCGGTCGGCGTTGCCGGTGTCGATGCTCTTGGCCTGGATGGTCACGGTGGCCGATGAGTTCTCCGGGTGGGCGGGGTCCAGGTGGAAGGTTCCCTCAAACTCCTTGAACTGGCCTCGCACCTTGGTCACCATCGCGTGGCGGGCCTGGAAGCCGATGCGGGTGTGGGCCGGGTCGATCGTGTAGTCGCCGGTCAACTTGTCCTGCTCCGGGTGGGTTGCGGTTGTCATGGCGGGTTCCTTTCCCCTGGCTGGTCATTACTAGCTTGTCAATAGTCGCTATCCAGCAGATATTAGCGTCATTTGCCAGTAACGCGCTCGTTCCAGAAGTTATTCCCCAGAGCCGCAATGAGCAACGTCGGGATAACCAGCCTCCCTGTGGGAGCATGGTGGGCATGTCTTTCACTACCGTCGAGGAGGACCTTCAGGCCGGTTCCGGCGGGCCGCGCCCGGCGATCGAGATCCAGGGGCTTCGCAAGCGGTACGGGGACGTGGAGGCGGTCCAAGGCATCGACCTGCAGGTCCCGGCGGGGGAGCTTTTCGGGTTCCTGGGCCCCAACGGCGCCGGCAAGTCGACGACCATCAAGATTCTGTGCACCCTGGTCCGGCCTACCGCCGGCGAAGCCCGCGTCGCCGGGTTCGACGTGGTGCACGAGCGCACCGAGGTTCGCCGGCACATCGGCCTGGTCTTCCAGGAGCCGACCCTCGACGAGTACCTGACCGCCGACCAGAACCTGCGGTTCCACGCCGAGATCTACGGGATGCCCCGGGGGTCGATCCCGGGCCGGCTCGACTCGGTCCTGGAGCTGGTCGGGCTGACGGACCGCCGGCACGACCGGGTCGGCACCTACTCGGGCGGCATGAAGCGGCGGCTGGAGATCGGCCGGGGGCTGCTCCACTCTCCCCGGGTCCTGTTCCTCGACGAGCCGACCATCGGGCTCGACCCGCAGTCCCGGGTGACCCTGTGGAAGTACGTCGACGAGCTGCGGGTGCAGGAGAGCATCACCGTCTTCCTCACCACCCACTACATGGACGAGGCGGAACGCTGCGACCGGATCGCGATCATCGACCAGGGCAGCATCGTCGTGCAGGGGACGCCGGCGGGCCTGAAGGCCAGCGTCGGCCAGGACCGGATCCGTCTGAGGACTGCCGACGATGCCGCGGCGGCCGACGCCATCGTCGGCCGGCTAGGGGTGAAGGCTATCGCCACCCAGGACGGCGTCGACGTGTTCACCGACGACGGCGAAGCCTTCGTGCCCCGGATCTTCGAGGTCGGCCTGTCGGTGCACTCGGTGACGGTGACCAAGCCGACGCTGGACGACGTCTTCCTGGCATACACCGGCAACCGGATCGACGACGCGGCCGCCTCTCCCTCACCTCCCCCCGGGCCGTGGTCCAGGAGACGGTCGTGAGCGCCACCTCGACCGCAGCCGACCTCCGAGTGGCGCCGGTGTC
>DATABX010000451.1:0-6873 GCA_036259335.1 Actinomycetota bacterium | reverse complement strand
GCGGGCAGGACCGCCGGCTCGTCCTCCTCGCCGTCATAGTTCGGGACGATGTCGACGGTGTCCTCGTTGATGTCGCGCAGCAGCTCCATCGCCAGCTGCGCCAGCCGGACCTCGGTGTACCGGGCGGCGGCGGGCGGGTCGGCGTCGACGGAACCGAAGTTGCCGTGGCCGTCGATGAGGGTGTGGCGCATGGCGAACGGCTGGGCCATGCGGGCCAGCGCGTCATAGATCGCCGCGTCGCCGTGGGGGTGGTACTTACCCATGACGTCTCCGGTGACCCGGGCGGACTTCTTGTACGGGGTCCCGGGCCTAAGGCCCAGGCCGAGCATCCCCCACAGGATGCGGCGGTGGACCGGCTTCAGGCCGTCGCGCACGTCGGGCAGCGCCCGGCCGACGATGACGCTCATCGCGTAGTCGAGGTACGACCGTTGGACCTCGTCCTCGATGTCTACGGTGCGCACGTTGGCGCTGTCCTCGGAGAGCGCCGGCTGGAGCGGCGCTTCGCCGTCGGTGGAGGGACCGGTGGGGGTTTCGTCGGCCACGGCTACACGTCCAGGGTGGCGTAACGGGCGTTTTTGGTGATGAAGTCCCGGCGGCTCTCGACGTTCTCGCCCATCAGGATGGAGAAGATCTCGTCGGCCAGCGCCGCGTCCTCCATCTGCACGCGCTTCAGAATCCGGGTGTCCGGGTTCATGGTGGTGTCCCACAGCTCCTCGGCCGGCATCTCACCGAGACCCTTGAAGCGGTTGAAGCTGAGCTTCTTGTCCGGGTGGGCCGCCCTCAGGGCGTCGCGCTCCTCGTCGGTGAACACGTAGTGCTTCTTGCCGGCGATGGTGGTTTTGTACAGCGGCGGCGTCGTCAGGTAGACGTAGCCGGCGTCGATCAGCCCCGGCATGTACCGGAACAGGAAGGTCAGCAGCAGCGTGGTGATGTGCTGGCCGTCGACGTCGGCGTCCGCCAGAAGGCAGATTTTGTGGTACCGGGCCTTCTCGATGTTGAAATCGTCCCCGATGCTGGTCCCGATGGCGGTGATCAGCGCCAGGACCTCCTTGTTCTCGAGGATCTTGTGCAGCCGGGCCTTCTCGACGTTCAGGATCTTGCCCCGAATGGGCAGGATGGCCTGGAACTCGCGATCCCGGCCGCCCTTGGCGCTGCCGCCGGCGCTGTCGCCCTCGACGATGAACAACTCGGAGATGAACGGGTCGCGCGAGGCGCAGTCGGCCAGCTTGCCGGGCAGGCCTCCGCCCTCGAAGGCCGACTTGCGGGTGATGTCGCGTGCCTTTTTGGCAGCCATGCGGGCCCGGGCCGCTTGTTGCGCCTTGGCGACGATCTTCTTGGCCTCGGTCGGGTGCTCCTCGAACCAGTCGCCCAGGTTCTTGTTGATGGCGGTCTCGACGAACGAGCGCATCTCCGAGTTGCCCAGCTTGGTCTTCGTCTGGCCCTCGAACTGCGGCTCTCGTAGCTTGACCGAGATGATCGCCACCAGGCCCTCCCGGATGTCGCCACCCTCGAGCGACGGCTCCTTCTCCTTGGCCAGCCCCTTGGCCCGCACGTAGCGGTTGACGACGTTGGTGAGCGCCTTGCGGAAACCCTCCTCGTGCATGCCGCCCTCATGGGTGTTGATGGTGTTGGCGAACGAGTGGATCGACTCGTTGAACGAGCTGTTCCACACCAGCGCGACCTCCATCTCGCGGCCGTCTCCGGCCTCTTTGAGGTGGATGATCTTGTGCAGCGTCTCGCGCCCGGTGTTGAGGGCCTTGACGAAGTCGGCCAGGCCGCCGGTGGCCTTGTAGGTTTCGGTCTTGTCGATCCGGCGGTCGGCAAACACGATCTCGACGCCGGTCAGGTAGCTCAGCTCCCGCAGGCGCCGGGCGATGGTGTCGTAATCGAACTCCGTGGTCTCGGTGAAGATCTCCGGGTCTGGCCAGAAGGTGACCACCGACCCGCTTCTGCCTTTCGGCATGTTCTTCACCTTGGTCAGGCTCTCGGTGGTCTTGCCGCGGGCGAAGGCGGCGGCGTAGAGGCCACCGTCGCGCATCACCTCGACCTTGAGCTTGCTCGACAGCGCGTTGACGACCGAGACACCGACACCGTGGAGTCCGCCGGAGACCGCGTACCCCTTGCCGCCGAACTTGCCGCCGGCGTGAAGCTCGGTGAGGACGACCTCGACCGCGGACCGGCGCTCACCCTTCGGCGGGTCGATGGGGATGCCGCGCCCGTTGTCGAAGACCGAGACCGAGTTGTCGGGGTGGATCGTGACCTCGATGCGGTCGCAGTACCCCGCCAGCGCCTCGTCGATCGCGTTGTCGACGATCTCGTAGACCAGGTGGTGGAGGCCGCGGGGGCCGGTGGACCCGATGTACATGCCGGGCCGGCGGCGCACGGCCGCAAGTCCCTTCAGGACCGTGATGTCCTGACCCGTGTAACTGCTCATACCTGCCTTCCTGGGAGGTGACTCGGTGGTGCTCATACCTACCGGCCTCCCGTGCAATGGCTGTAGACGACAATCCCCGCCGGCTTGCAGACGCGCCTGCGGCCCACGCTGGCGTGGGCGGGCGCGAAGTGCCTGGAAACGACGTTCATAGGTGCCGCCTTGCGGAGTCGAATTGGGGGTGCGAAGGCGCAATTTCAGCCCTCTGCGAACCCTTCGAGTATACCACCTCGCCCCCCGCTCCTTGACTGATCTTGGCAGCGAGAAGGGCCCTGCGCAGCGCCTCCGAAAGCTGGGGGTCTTTGACCCCCCGGGCCACCTCTGCGGCCTGCCGGGCCATCTCGGCGCTGCCCTTGGAAGTGGCCGGCTTCGCAGCGATCGAGCGGGGGGACATGGGCCTATTCTCCCCCACCCCCGCCTTCACCCACGGTTTTACCTCGCGAATTACCGGCTTGCCCAGCTCGGAGTTGATCCTGGCGATCACATCCGCCGACAGGTACCGGAACTCGGACGCCCACACCGCCGACTCCGTCCTCACCTTGAGCACCCCACCCTTGAGCGACGTGGGCCGGCAGCGTGCCGCCACCTCCCGTCCGACGATCTGCTCCCAGCAGGCGAAGATTCGAGCGGTCTCCGCCGGATGCTCCAGGCCCCAGCTGGCCGCCAGGGCTCCGAGCGTCCCTCCGATGCGGGTCGGGTCGTTACCCAATTTCGCTCAGCCTCCCCCGGTCCACCAGCAGTGTCCTTCCGCCCTTGACGGGCAGCGAATCTGCCGAGGTGGCGGTTGCTATCGTCTGACCGGAGGTCGAGACCAGCTCCCCGAGCCGGTCCCTCCGGTGTTGGTCCAGCTCCGAAAACACATCGTCGAGCAGCAGGATCGGCTCCTCGCCGTGGAGGTCGGCCGCTACGTCACGTTCTGCGAGCCGAAGCGACAGGGCCAGGCTTCTCTGCTCGCCCTGGGAGGCGTACAGCCGGGCCCCGCTGCCGCCCAGCTCGATCAGCACGTCGTCCCGGTGGGGCCCGGCGGAGGTGCTCGCAAGCTCCAGGTCACGCGGCTGGTTCGCCTCCAACCGCTCGCGCAGTTGCGAAGCGAGCCATCGGTGGTCCGGTTGGAGGGGCTGTTCGGTCCAGCTCGCCAGGTAGCTCAACTCGGGAGGCTCGGCCGACGCCAGCTCACCGTACCGGCTGCGAACCGCCGGCTGGAGCTGCCCCAGTGCATCGAGGCGGTTGGCGACCACGGCGGCCCCGGTGGTCGCCAGCTGCTCGGTCCAGACGTCGAGCTGCTTCAAGGCCCGCTGGTTGCTGCGGGCCGCTTTCAGCACCCCGTTGCGCTGACGGAGCGCCTTGTCGAACTCCTGGCGGTCGGACGCCGTCACCGGCCGGGCCCTGACCGCGGCCTGGTCGAGGAAGCGCCGCCGCTCCTCCGGGCCGCCTTTGATCAACTCCAGGTCCTCCGGCGAGAACAGGATCGCCGCGAGCGTCCGCTCCCGGGCCCCCCGACCCACCCGCTGCTTGTTGACCCACACCTTGATCCCGGCCCCCCGAACAATCTCGGCGTCGACATCGATGCGGCTCCCGGTGCTGGACCCCCGGGCACGGACCACTGCGCGCTCTTCGCCGTGCCGGATCATCGATGCCGCGGTCGGTGCCCGGTGGGAGCCCAGCGCCGACAGGCAGTACACCGCCTCCAGCAAGCTGGTCTTGCCCTGCCCGTTTCTTCCGACAACCAGGTTGAACCCCGGCTCGAGGTGCACCGAGGCTGCGTCGTAGTTGCGGAAGTTGGTCAGCTCAATGTTGCTAACCTCCACGCCACCATCCGATCAAACCCGCGCCCTAGTTCGGCAGCCTCACCGGCATCACCAGGTAGGTGAAGTTCGGCTGGTCATCACCGCGAAGGGTCGCCGGCTTGGTGGGCTCGGTCAGCTCGAGCACCGCCCGCTTGCCCTCGACACCCTCGAGCCCATCGCTGAAAAAGCGTGGGTTGAACGCGGTAACCATCGGGTCTCCGGTGTAGTCCGCTCCCTCCACGGTTTCCGCAGCCTCGGCGACCCCGCTTTCCGCCGCGGTCAGCTGGACCTCCTTGCCGAGGTGAAACTTCACCGGGGTGTTGGCTTGAGCCACCAGACCCACCCGGGCGACCGCAGCACCGAACTCCTCCTTGTCCACTTCGAGCCGGTTGCGCTGGATCTCGGGGAGGAGCCGGCGCCAGTTGGGGAACTCGCCTTCGATGAGCCGGGTGACTAGTTTGACCTTTCCGACGCTGAGCACCGCCTGCGACTGACCCAACCGGATCTCGGCGACGTCCTCGCCGTTACCGGCCGCCAGGTGCCGGCCGAACTCGCTCAGCGCCCGGTTCGGGATGATGGCCTGACCTTCACGCGGGCCCTCCTTGGCGACCACCTCGGCAATTGCCAGGCGGTAGCTGTCGGTGGCGACTACCCGTAGCGTGTCGCCGTCGATGACCCACAAAACTCCGGTCAGCACCGGGCGGCCCTCGTCGGTGGAGGCCGCGCGGCCCACCTGGCGCAGGGCCCGGGCCAGCTCGGTGGCTTCTACTCGACAAGCCTCCCCTACCTCGCCGCTCGGTGGGCGAGCGAAGTCCGCCACCGGAAAGGTCGATACCTGGAACTCGGCCCGGCCGGCCTCGATCCGGGCACCGGATTCACCGCCGGACAACGTCACCCTCCCACTGGGCAGGCTCCTCAGGATCTCACCGAACAGCCGCCCTGGAATCACCATGGATCCTTCCTCGATCACCGAACACTGGCCCCGGACGGTGATGAACGTCTCCAGATCCGATGCTGCGAGCTCCAGGCCGTCCTCATCGGCCGTAACCCGCACTCCGCCGAGCACCGGAGTATTGGCCCGGGGGGAAACCACCCTCAGCGCCGCCTGGCTGATCTCGAGAAGTGCTTCCTTTTCACATTCGATCTGCACAAGTACCTCCTGTTGCCACGTTATCGGGTGGGGGTGACAAATTCGGGATATCCCCTGCTCTGAAAATCCCGAGGTTTCATAAGTAATTAACGAGTAGTAGTAATAAGGGCGGTTGAAATGTTGATAACCGGGTAAATGCGCCCATCAGGAGGTCTGGGTCCTGTGGAGCCGCTGTGCGATCCGCGGGGATAACAAGCCGGCCACCGGCATCGACGTGCCCGAACCAGGGTTATTCACAGGCCCTTAGCCCGGGTGCGGATGCGGCTCGTGAGCTCTTGAATCTGGTTGTAGGTCGACCGCTTCTCCGCCATTGCCACGCGGATCTTGGAGGTGGCGTGCATGACCGTCGAGTGGTCCCTCCCTCCGAAGCGCTGCCCGATACGCGGTAACGAAAGGTCGGTGAGCTCGCGACAGAGGTACATCGCGACGTGGCGGGCGTTTACCAGGGCGCGGTCCCGCTTCATCGACAGGACCTCCGAGGCGTCGAGGCCGAAGTAGCGGGAGGTCTCAGCCAGGATCAGGTCGGGC
This sequence comes from Actinomycetota bacterium, assembly GCA_036259335.1. GTDB lineage: Bacteria > Actinomycetota > CADDZG01 > JAHWKV01 > JAHWKV01 > JAJCYE01. The sequence continues at coordinate 977 of DATABX010000451.1, read as the reverse complement.
GTGATGGTGCCCGACTCCCCCTCCGGATAAAGGTTCTGCAGAACACTCTCCGCGAGCTGGACCGACACGCGGGTGCGGTCCAGGCTGGCAAATGCGATAACGCGAATGAGCGCACCCTCGAGCTCCCGGATGTTGGACTCTACGCGTGAGGCGATGAACTCCAAGACATCGTCCGAGAGCTGGACGACCCCCTCGAAATCGGCCTTTTTACGAAGGATGGCGATGCGGGTCTCCAGATCCGGCGGCTGGACGTCGGTGATCAAGCCGCAGCCGAAGCGGGAGCGAACCCGCTCGTCGAGGCCCAGCTGCTTGGGTGCCCGGTCCGACGTCAGCACGATCTGCTTGGAAGCGTCGTAGAGCGTGTTGAAGGTGTGGAAGAACTCCTCGATGGTCGCCTCTTTGTTCTCGAGGAACTGGATGTCGTCGACGAGCAGGACGTCGCACTCCCGGTAGCGGCGCTTGAAGCCGGAGATGCGCCCGGGATCCCCGACCGAGGCGATGAACTCGTTGGTGAACTGCTCGCTCGACACGTAGCGGACGAGGGCGTTGGGCTGGGTCTGCCCTACGTAGTGGCCGATCGAGTGCAGCAAGTGCGTCTTGCCCAGTCCGACGCCGCCGTAGATGAACAAGGGGTTGTAGGCGCGGGCCGGCGCCTCGGCGACCGCGAGGGCGGCGGCGTGCGAGAAGCGGTTCGAGGCCCCGATCACGTAGGTCTCGAACGAGTAGCGCGGGTTGACGAACGACGGTTCGTTGGAGGGCGAGCGCCCGGGCGGAGGATCGGCGACCGGCGGCGCCGGCATGTCGCTGTCGACTGCGATGTGGACCTGCAGATCGGCGCCAGCGGCTTCGGCGACCGCGGTGCGAAGGAGCGGAAGGTAGCGGGGCTCGATCCACTCCTTCGCGAATTTGCTGGGGACCAGCAACTCGAGCGATTCGGACGTGTGGTTGCCGGCCCGGATCGGCGCAAACCAGGACTG
>DATABX010000450.1:0-2100 GCA_036259335.1 Actinomycetota bacterium | reverse complement strand
GCGAACGGCAGCGGGTGGCCCTGGCCCGGGCAATCGCCCCCCAGCCGACGGTTCTGTTGCTCGACGAGCCGTTTGCCAACCTCGACCCCAACCTGAGGGCGCAGGTCCGGGCGCACACGGTGGAGATCCTGCGGCGGGCCAAAGCTTCCGCGTTGTTCGTCACCCACGACCAGCAGGAGGCGATGTCGGTCGGAGACCGGGTGGCGGTGATGGGGACGGGCCGCATCGAGCAGATCGGCACCCCCAAGAGCGTCTTCCACCACCCGCAGAGCCAGTTCGTCGCCTCCAGCCTCGGGGAGGCGTACTTCCTGCCCGCCGGGTACTCGGGCAACGGAACCCTGCACACCGAGGCGGGGTCGTGCCCGGCGCCGCCGGGGCTGGCGGGCGAGCACCTGGAGATCATGGTGCGCCCGCACGACGTGACCTTCGTCGCCGACCCGGACGGAGACTCGATGGTCACCGGCGTGGAGTTCCTGGGGGCGTTCCTGCTGTACGAGGTGCAGCTTGCCTCCGGCCGGAAGCTCCGCTGCCTGCTGTCCCATACGGCGGACGCCGAGCCGGGCGATCGGGTGCGGGTTCAGCTCGAGCACGGCCACGTCCCGGTGGTGCTTCCGGCTAGTCGGGCCCAGTAGCCGTAGCCAACGACTTTAGGCTAGGCTTCCTAGCCATGTTAGGACACCTAAGATGCGGTCCGCCCGGTGATCTTCACTCGCCTGGCGAAGCTGCTGAAGTTCCGCATTCCGATGTGGCTGGCCTGGACCGCCGGGCTCTCGTTCACCGCCGTGGCGGTGTGGTTCATGCGATCGAGCTTCGACCTGGCCGCCCTCGGAGCCAGCTTCGAGGCTGCCCGGTCGTCCCCGGTGGCGCTCCTGGCGATTCTGGCGGTCTACTTCGCCGCCTTCGCCCTTCGGGCTCAGGTCTGGCGGAGCGTCGTCCCCAAGCTGTCCTTCGGCCATGCGCTGGCGGCGATCCACCTGGCGATCGCCGGCAACCACCTACTTCCGCTCCGGCTCGGCGAGGCGCTGCGGGTGACCAGCGTGGTCAAGCGGACCCGGTTGTCGCTGTCCGAGGCGACCGCGTCCTCGATCACCCTGAGGGCAGCCGACGCCCTGGCGCTGGCCGGGCTGCTGCTGGTCCTCGGACCGGGCCTGGCGCTCCCCCGCCTCGCCGGTGCCTTCGGAGTGCTTACCCTGACCCTTCTTGCGCTGATGGGCGGCGGCATGGTGTGGATGAAGCGGCTGCGCCGGACGGCCGAGGGGCTGGCGGCGCCGGGCGCCTTCGTGGCTGCCGGCTCGGTGGCGGCGTGGCTGCTGGAGTCGGTGGTGATCTGGCAAGCGGCGCACTGGGCCGGCATCCCTATCAGCGCGGCCGACGCGGTTCTCGTCACCGCGGCGACGATCTTCTCGCAGGTGATCGCAGTTGCCCCGGGCGGGTTCGGTACCTACGAGGCTGCAGCCACCGGCATGCTGGTGGTCCTCGGCGCCGCACCGGGCCCGGCCCTAGCGGCAGCCCTCACGGCCCACGCCCTCAAGACGGCCTACTCCCTGGTGGCCGGCGGCGTAGCGGTGTTCGTTCCGTGGCCCGGGCTGTTCGGCCGCCTCCGGCTGGCCTCGCAGCCGCCCCGGCCGCTCGAGGGCTTCCCGCCGCCCGCTCCGGGCGCCCCCATCTTCTTTTTCCTTCCCGCCCGCAACGAGGAGGCAAACGTTGCCGGGGTGATCGCCCGGATGCCTGCTCAGGTCGACGGCCACCCGGTGGAGTGCGTGGTCATCGACGACGGGTCCACCGACCGGACCGCCGAGGTTGCCGTCCGGGCCGGCGCCCGGGTCGTCTCCCTGACCGGCAGCCACGGCCTGGGGGCGGGAGTCCGCCGGGGACTGGCCGAAGGGGTTGCCCGGGGGGCGGCGGCGGTGGTGTTCTGCGACGCCGACGGCGAGTACGACCCGGCCGAGCTGGAGCGCCTGGTTGAGCCGATCCTCAGCGGCCGGGCGGATTACGTCGCCGGCTCCCGCTTCTCCACCGGCTCCCGCCGCATGAAGCCGCACCGGATGGTCGGCAACCGCCTGCTGTCGCTGGCGCTGACGCTTCTGGCCCGGCGCCGGG
>DATABX010000449.1:0-4113 GCA_036259335.1 Actinomycetota bacterium | reverse complement strand
GGCAGGGTCGGCACGAGCATGGCCAGGTTGGTCTTGCCGCAGGCGGACGGGAAGGCGCCGGTAACGTAGTCGACCTTGCCCTCGGGCGAGGTGACCTTGACGATCAGCATGTGCTCGGCCAGCCATCCGTCCTCACGAGCCATGATGGAGGCGATGCGCAGGGCGAAGCACTTCTTGCCCAGCAGCGCGTTGCCGCCGTAGCCGGAGCCGTAGGACCAGATCTCCTTGGTCTCGGGGAAGTGGACGATGTACTTCTTCTCCGGGTTGCACGGCCAGGTCGAGTCCTCCTGGCCCGGCTCCAGCGGAGCACCCAACGAGTGGAGGCAGGGGACGAATTCGCCGCCGTCGCCCAGAACGTCCAGCGCCTTTGCTCCCATCCGGGTCATGATCCGCATGCTGACCGCGACGTAGGCCGAGTCGGTCAGCTCGACGCCGATGTGGGCGATCGGGGAGCCGAGCGGTCCCATGGAGAACGGCACGACGTACATCGTCCGGCCCTTCATCGAGCCCTTGTACAGGCCGCGCATGGTCTCCCGCATCTCGTCGGGGTCGGTCCAGTTGTTGGTGGGGCCGGCGTCGTCGGCGTTCTTCCAGCAGATGAAGGTCCGGTCCTCGACTCGGGCGACGTCGCCGGGGTCGGAGGCGGCCCAGTAGCTGTTCGGGCGCTTGGCCTCGTCGAGCTTGACGAAGGTGCCGGCGTCGACCAGCTGCTGGCAGAGGGAGTTGTACTCCTCGGCCGAGCCGTCGCACCAGTGGACCGCGTCGGGGGTGGTGAGGGCGGCGACCTCGGCCACCCAGTCCAGCAAAGCCTGGTTGTTCGTAAGCGTAGTAGCGGAGTTGACCATCTGAGAAGTTCCCCCTGTCAGCGACGGAGCCGTGATGCTTCCCTGCCGGACGGCGCTGTCCTGCCGCAGAGTTGGCTCGATGTGTATGGCTCGACCTGCCCGCCCCGACGCAGTTTAGGATAATGCCCACTAAAGACCGAGGGGAAGGTGAGTTCCGTGCCAGTGCAAGCTTACATCCTGATCCAGACGGAGGTCGGCAAAGCCGCAAAGGTTGCCAGCGAGGCCTCCGGGATACCCGGAGTAACTTCCGCCGAGGACGTCACCGGACCCTACGACGTGATCGTCCAGGCGGAGGCCGGCAGTGTCGACGACCTGGGCAAGCTGGTGGTGGCCAAGATCCAGGCGGTCGAGGGAATCACCCGCACCCTGACCTGTCCGGTGGTGCACCTCTAGAAGCAAGCCGACCGGGCAGGCGTTGCCCGTCCTCACGCATTCTTGGGTATCGACCGCTACCCAAGAGAGAATTTGTAGTTTCCGAGCCCTAGGACATCTCCTCGGCGGTCGCCGGCTGCGCCTTGACGCCGGGATGGTTCACCATCGTCAGCGGGTGCTCGATCAGGTGGGCGACCGGCTCCTCCCCCTCGAACTTCGGGTGCAGGTAGTCCTCCGCCTTCTTGGGTTTCACCGCCTTCCACTGCACCGCCTTGTCGATGCCCACCGGGTAGATCGTGAGCTTGCCGTTGGCGTCGAAGTGGAGCCGCACGAAGTTCTTGAAGTGCTCGATGCTCTGGGCCGAGAACAGCTCGTTGGTGTTGCATCCGAACCGATCGGCAACCAGCAGGAAGCCGGCGGTCAGCAGGCTGGAGGCCAGCCCGCCCAGCAGCAGGACTGCCGGAATCGCCAGAAGCCACCCGCCCGGGAAGTCGAGCCGCAGCCCGACCTCGGCTACGGCGTCGGCGACGAACAGCGCCAGCGCGGCGTGAAGGATGCCGTGGACGCCGCCCAGCACCAGTCGCTGCCGGAGCGATTTGGCTTTCGAGACGAACGCTATCCACCCGACGACCGCAAGCACGAGAAGCAGGAAGGGCAGGATCCAGATCGTCTCCCATAGCAGAGCAAGGCCGCCCGGCTGCCAGGGGGACGGCAGCGGCAGGTCTCCCCACAGGGACCAGACCAGCAAAAACTGCAGCAGCGACATCAAAAACACGAAGCCCGGGTTCTTCGCCGGGAGCGAGAAGATCTTGTACCGCAGGGCGTTGGAGTCCTTCTTGCTCGGGTAGCGCGCCTTGAGCTCGAAGGTCTGGGACTCCGATTTGGAGGGGTCCCGCATCCCCTTCGGCGGGATCACCAGCCGGCTGGGCAGGTGGTGCGTGGCCGAAAGGTAGGCGCCTCCCCCGCCGGCGGTGATCTTGTGCCCGTCGCCGTGGACCTCGGCGTAGTGGGCGTAGTGGTGGGTGTCGCCGGTGAGCATGAGCTTGATCCCCACCCCCTCGGGCAGCTTCAGCTTGCGCTCGAAGAAGTCGAGGTTGGCCCAGGCATCCGGCTTGTGCGCCGCCTCCACCCAGCTCGGCTTGGCGGTGCACAGGATGATGGCGTCCCCCCGCTCGAGCCGCGTGGCGGCCAGGTTCCGGAAGTAGGTCAGCTGCGGCCAGTCGATGTAGGTGTCGAACTGGATGTCGATGCCCCAGATCCACCACTTGCCGGGCATCTTGCAGGCGAAGTAGCTGCGGGTCTGCCGGGTGAGCCAGCCGCCGACCCAGCTCTGCTGGCAGAACACCCGCATGAACGAGGTCAACCCGTCGTACCAGTCGTGGTTTCCCGGGATCGCGTACAGGTGCGGCGAGTTCTCGGTGTACGGCAGGGCGGCCCGGTACGGGCCCACCAGACGGTCCCGGTAGGAGTCGACGGTGGCGGTCGGGTAGACCTGGTCGCCGCCCATGATCAGGACGCTGCCGCGCTCGGTCTCTACCGGCCCCTTTTCGGTCGCGAACTCCAGCTTGTCCTTGGCAAGGAGCCGGGCCACCGTGTAGGTCGGGTCGAAGCCGTCGCCGAGGTCGGAGACGTAATCAACCCACAGCTCCTCGACCAGCTTGCCGTCGGCCGTTTCCGAGTAGTCCTCGATCTCCGAGGCGGGGAGCGCAGCCTGGACCTCGCGCTTGTCGGCGTAGGCTCCGAAGATGCTGGATATGACCACCTCCCGGCCGGTCCGCAGCAGCTCCAGCGGCGACAGCCACTGGACCATCCGCTGGGGGTAGAACCACGGCTTCGGGGTCACCTCGGGGTCGGTTTCCGGTTCGGCCATCAGCACCTGACCTCGCGTAGCCCCTGGGCTGAGAGCATCGACACTCCTTGGCGTGTGACCTTAGATTGGCCGGACTCTACTCCTTTTGACCCCTGCTGGCTATGCGTTGGCGGAGCCGGCTGGGGCGAGCTTCGGACCGCGCCCGGACCCCCATCCCGGCAAGCCTTGCAGCGCTATCGCGTGACGGTTCGCCAGGCAAGGGCGTTCGGCCCGCCGATGCCGAGAACCTCCCAGGGCACCCGGCGGCTGCCTCGGGCGGCGACCGCGCCGGCGGCTGCCGGGTAGAAGATCTGCGCCAGCTCGACGGCCTCCTGGAGACTGGCGAACTCGACCCCCAGATCGCCGGGAAAGCCGACGAGCTGAAACCCTCGCTCCTCCAGCCACTTGCGGTTCCTCGGCGGCCAGACGAGCACCACGACGCCTCCGGTTCGGGTCACCCGATCCAGCTCGGCGAGCCCCGGGTCCCCGCCGTGGACCGAGTCGCAGGAGAAGGCCGAGCAGGTGAAGGTCATGTCGGCCCACCCGTCGGGGACCGGGATAGCGTTCAGGAAGCCGTCCAGGACCTCACAGTGGCGGTGCCCCGCCCGTTCGAGCAGACTCTCCAGGCCGCGCCTCAGCGGCTCCGCCGGCTCAAGCCCGATCAGCTCGCCGCACCTGGGAGCGAGCTGGAGGGTGAGCCGGCCCCAGCCGCAGCCGACTTCCACCGCTCGGTCGATCCGCTGGGGTATCCAGCCCAGGATGCCCGGATGCAGGCGCTCCCCTGCCGTCAGCCGGGCGTACAGCTCGGGCTCCATGCGGTAGAGAAGCTCCCAGGCCACGTCGGAGACCACCTCCTCCCAGGCCTGGGGGTCGTCGTGGATGTGGCACATAAGGTCCGGGTCGACCGTCCCCAGAAAGCGGCGGTACTCCTCGGGGCTGAACACCGCGAGGTCGACCCGGACCTTATGTCCCACATCCACGACGACCCCCAGGCCTGGGAGGAGGTGGTCTCCGACGTGGCCTGGGAGCTTCTCTACCGCATGGAGC
>DATABX010000448.1:0-2310 GCA_036259335.1 Actinomycetota bacterium | reverse complement strand
GCCGCTGCAGGGAGACCGGCCGCTGTCGTCCGAGCCGGTGATCAGGCTGTTCCTGGACCTCGCCCGGGTGGCCCTGGGCAGCGGGCCGGCCCGGCTGCTCCCCGAGCTGCTCACCAGCCCGCTCGGCGGGCTGGACTACTCCACCCGGCGGGCGCTCGAGCGGGAGGCGTGGCGGAGCCGGCGGCCGTTGGAGGCGGTGGTCGCCGAGGCGCCGGAGGCTGCCGAGCTGGCGCGGCTCGTCGAGGTGATCCGCAGCCACCGGGACTCGGCCGACGAGTGCTTCTGGCAGGTGTACTCCACCGCAACCTATTACCGGTCGCTGGAGGAACGAGCGCTGGCCGACCCCCAGGATCCGGCCAACGCCGCGCTCGACGCACTGGTTGCCTTCAGCCACTCCCTCGGTCGCTTCGTGGAGCGCCGCCGCGGCGCGGGGTCGATCGACGAGTACCTGAACGAGGCGGCCAGAGCCGACTTCGGCGCCGACCCCTGGCTGGCGCCGTCGTCCTCGCTGCTGGATGGCGTCACGATCACCACCTTCCACGGCGCCAAGGGCCGCGAGTGGGAGACGGTCGTGGTCGCCGGTTGTCTGGACGCCTGGATCCCCAAGGGACACCGGGCGCAGGGGCTGTTCGACCCCTATGTTCTCCAGGTGCCCGATGCGGTCAGCCGCGAGGTGACCGCCATCGCCGAGGACCGGCGGACCTTCTACGTCGCAGCGTCCCGGGCCCGCCGCCGGGTGCTCCTTACCGCGGCGCCGGCGAACGGTGGGCGCTCACGTCCCAGCCGGTTCCTGGTCGAGCTGGCGGGAGAAGTTCCGCTTGCCGCCGGCCCGGACGATCCGTCGCCTCTGACCCTCGCCGAGTTGGCGGCCTCGCTCCGCCGGTGCCTCGCGCAGCGCACCACTTCGGAGGCGGAGAAGGCCGCAGCCGTCCTCGCGCTCTCCGAGATACGGGGGACCGCCCCGGCCGGATGGTACGGGAGGAACGACTGGACCGCCGGATCGGTGCCGCTGGTGGAGGGCGAGCTGCGCACCTCCTACTCGCGGCTGAGCGTCTACGAGAACTGCGGACTGCAGTACGTCCTGCAGTCGGTCCTCGGCCTGGACCCGGCCTCCACCTACTCGATGAAGTTCGGTACCTGGATCCACGCCCTGTTCCAGGCCTGGCACCAGGAAAACATATCCGACCCCGACACGCTCCAGGTGGAGTACGAGAAGCTTTTCGATGCATCGATCTTCCCCAACTCCACCATCGCCCGGCAGTTCTACCGGGACGGGCTCAAGATGCTGGAGGTCTTCTACCGTCACGAGGCCGCCGCCGGGCCGCACGTCCTCGCCGAGCACGAGTTCAACTTTCCCTTCGCCGGCGCCCGCCTGAGGGGCAGGATCGACCGCATCGACCGCAAGAACAAGAACCGTGCGGTCACCCTGACCGACTACAAGACCGCCAAGTGGGCCCCCAGCTACCGGGAGGCCCAGAGCTCGCTACAGCTGGCCATCTACCACCTGGCGGCCAAAACCGACGAGCACCTCAAGGCGTACGGTGAGCCGCTGATGGCCCGGCTCGTCTACCCGGGGGCGACCAACCGGGACGGGTCGCACACCGTGCTCGTCCAGACCGCCGAGGAGGCGGAGAAGACCCTGGCCAAGCTGCCCGGAATAATCACCTCGGTCCTGAGCGAGGACTTCCGGCCCCGCCCGGAGGCCAACTGCTTCTTCTGCAAGATGAAGATCCTGTGCCCCCTCTACCCGGACGGGCGGGAGGTCCAGTGAGGCTGGTCGGTGTGCGGTCCAGCCCCGCCATCCGGGCGGCGATGCGCGACAACGAGCCCACGGACGAGCAGTGGGCCGCCATCTCGCACCCCGCCGAGCCGCTGGCGATCATCGCCGGCGCCGGCAGCGGCAAGACCGCGATCATGGCGGCCCGCATGGTCTGGATGGTCCAGGAGGGTTGGGTCCGGCCCTCGCGGATACTCGGCCTCACCTTCACCAAGAAGGCGGCGGGCGAGCTCGAGCAGCGGATTGCGGCCGCCTTCCACGAGCTCGACCGGAACCTCAGTGAGCTGCCGATGGTCACGACATACAACTCGTTCGCCGACGGCATCGTCCGGGAGCACGGGGTGCGGGTGGGGATCGACCCCGAGTCGTCGCTGCTCACCCAGGCCCAGACTTGGCAGCTGGTTGCCGAGTCGCTGAACCACATCGAGCCCTTCGAGGCCATCGACTCCCGCTCGATGAGCTCGCTGACCCGAAACGCGCTGGGGCTTGCCGACCAGTGCGCCAACAACTACGTGGCGCCGGACCAGGTCCGG
>DATABX010000447.1:0-2478 GCA_036259335.1 Actinomycetota bacterium | reverse complement strand
GCGATCTGGCCCGGCTGTCCCTTGCCGCAGTTGAAGGCGCCTCCCAGAACGTAGGTTGACGAGCCCCCGACCGCATCCATGCTGTTCCAGAAGTCGGTGGTGGTGGCCTGATAGGCGACGTCCTTCAGCTGCCCGTCCAGCCGCCCGTTGCGGATGCGCCAGAACTGCTGGCCGGTGAACTGGAAGTTGTAGCGCTGCATGTCGATGCTCCAACTCTTGTCCCCGACTATGTAGATGCCGTTCTCCACTCCGTCCAGCAGGTCGTCCAGATCCAGGTCCTCGACTCCCGGCTGCAGCGACACGTTGGGCATCCGCTGCAGCGGCACGTGGGCGCCCGACTCGGCGAAGGCGCAGCCGTTCGACCGGCCGAACCCCTGCTTGAGCGCCATCTGCCGGTTGAGCTGGTACCCCACCAGGACGCCGTCCCGGATGAGGTCCCAACTCTGGCCGGAGACCCCCTCGTCGTCGTACCCGACGGTCGCCAGACCGTGCTCCGCGGTCCGGTCGCCGGTGACGTGCATGAGCGGAGCCCCGTACCGGAGGTTGTTCAGCTTGTCGAGAGTGGCAAACGAGGTGCCGGCGTAGGCGGCCTCGTAGCCCAGCGCGCGGTCCAGCTCGGTGGCGTGCCCAATCGACTCGTGGATCGTGAGCCACAGGTTGGACGGGTGGATCACCAGGTCGTAGCGGCCGGGCTCCACCGACGGTGCGGACATCTTCTGCTCCAGCAGCGCCGGAACCTCCTCGGCGGCGGCGAGGTAGTCGAAGCCTGAGGCGAAGTGCTCCCACCCCCGGCCCTGCGGAAGGCTGTTGGAGCGCATGGTTTCGAAGGCGCCGGTCCGAGCGTCGATCTTGACCGCGTCGAAGTCGCCGTGGACCCGTACCCGCTGCTGGGTGGTCTCGGTCCCCTCCAGGTTTGCGAAGTACTTGTTCTCCAGCACCAGCGACACGCCGAAGTCGACGTGGTCCACCTTGCCCGAAGCCAGAACCTTCTCGTTGACCCCCAACACGAACGCCACCTTGTCCTCGTCGGCCACCGAGAACGGGTCGATGTCGTACCGCGAGAGGTAGGTGCCGCGATGGGCGGGCTCGGAAGCCAGCTCGACCGGCTCACTGTTCAGTGCAGCGAGCGCCGAGGCTACCTCCACGGCTGTCGCGGCGGTCCTGGCCGCAGCCTCCGGGGTCGGCGTGACGCTGGACGCGAATCCCCAGGCCCCCTTGTGGATGACCCGAACCGAGTAGGCCAGGGTCTCGGTGGAAACCATGCTCTCCAGCGACCGGTCCCGGGCGTGGATCGCCTGCCCCTTGTCCCGCTCGAAGCGAAAGTCGGCGTAGGTGGCGCCGAGCTCACCGGCCCTCCCGAGCGCGGCCTCGCCGAGACGGCGGTAGGGAAGGTCCAGGAACGACGGGTCCAGAGCGCTCATTCTGGCGTCAGTCTACCCACGCACAGGGGGAGGGATTTTTTACCCCTATGTACGCTTCACGGCCGACGGGGGGTTGAATTGTGCCTAGTCTCCTCCCAGGAAGTCGGAGAAGTGGGGGACAATCTTGAAGTTGTGCTTCGTGAACGACAACGTCCGGGGGACCAGTACCGTGAGGGTTTCGGGCGAGGTCGACATGTCTAACGCGCCGGTGTTCGCCAGGTATCTCAGGGACCTCGTCGACAACGATCGGCAGGATCTCGAGCTTGACCTGAGCGGCGTCGGGTTCATGGATTCCAGTGGCGTTGCGGTGCTGCTCGACGTTTGCCGGCAGATGGAGGAGGTCGGGCTCCGCTTTTCGCTGGTGGCGAGCAGCTCACCGGTCACCAGGGTCATCGAAGCGGTGGGGCTCGGTGAGGTCCTGGGGACCGGTCCCGGCCAGCCGAAGTTGCACATGGTTCTCGACCTGGCGGAGCCGGCGTGAAGTCCGACCTCGGCCAGCGGGCGGGGGGCCCGTCGCCGGTAAGGGAGAGGCTGGCCCAGCAGGCGGACTCAGCGACGCAAGAGCTCAAAGGGGCCGTGTCGGACTCCTTCGCTCGCTTCGTCATCTCGGACAACAGCCTTGGCGAGGCCCTCCGGTTCGCGGCCGGGGTGGCTCTGCGTGCCGTTCCGTCGGCGGATGCTGCGGCGGTGTCGCTGACGGGCAAGCGCAGCGCCGAGGTCGAGGTCAACACCGGGGATCGGATGGACATCTCCGGCCTCCACCGAGCCGATCAGCGGGGCCCTTGCCAGAAGGCGCTGGAGGACGGGTCGAGCCAGGTGGTCGCATCGATGCTCTCCGAGAACCGCTGGCCCGAGTTCACCAACGCCGCTTTGTACAACGGGGTGCAGAGCGTCGTGGCCTGTCCTTTGTCTCTGATCGACGGCGGGCAGGGCATTTTGTGCCTGTACTCGTCGCGGGAGGGCGCGTTCGGCGCCCAGGACGTGGCCGTCGCGGAATTTGTGTCACACCGGACATCGGTGTTGCTGTCGAACGTGAGGGCCTACGAGTCGGCCGCCC
>DATABX010000446.1:0-4083 GCA_036259335.1 Actinomycetota bacterium | reverse complement strand
CCGGGTGGTCCGCTGGGTGTAGGCGTGGTTCTCGCCGCCGGCCTCGATGTAGGACGGACCGGGGCCGGCGTCGCCCACCCAGTAGGTGTCGGCGTTCGGCGGGACCGTGCAGCCCAGGTGGGTCATGTTGAACAGGGTGGTTTCGGCGGCGGCGTGGGCGCCGTCCTCGTTGCCGGTCACCACCACCCCGGCGACCTTGTTGTAGAGGGGGTACTGCCCCTGGTCGTTGCGCTCGTTGTAGGTGCCATCCAGCCTCTCGACCACCAGCTGGCAGACGCTGCCCCGCACGCCGAACCAGATGGGAGTGCAGACCACGATGATGTCGGCGGCTTTGATCTTGGCCAGGATCAGCGGCCACTCGTCTCCCTCTCCCTCGTAGGAGGAGACGCCGAAGGGGACGTTGTAGTCCACGACTCTGATGATCTCGCTCTCCACTTCCAACCGGTCGAACCACTCGACGACCTTGCGGGCCAGGGCTTCGGTGTTGGAGACCTCGGGTGACTTCTTGAGCGTGCAGTTGAGCAAGACGGCCTTGAGCTCGGCCATGTGCGTCCTCCTGTGGGGTAGGCGATGGGGGCTGGGGGTGACACTACGACCGCTGACTTAGTGGCGGACGGGGGAAGGGCGTTACAGGCACGCGGATTTTTTCGGTGCTCAGCGCCGCCAATTGGTGAAGGCTTCGAGGAGCTGGTCGGTGAGCTCGTCCGGCAGTTCGTCCGCCCTGATTCGCCCGGCTTCCCGGATGGTCAGCCGGAACTGCTGGAGGTAGCGGTTGCAGTGCGGACACACCTTCAGGTGCGCTTCGAACCGGGCGCGGTCGGCCGCCGGCAGCGTGCCCTCGAGGTAGTCGGTGATGACCTCGACCAGCTCCTGGCACGCCATGCCCCTGGCGCGCCGACCCCACCGCAGCCTCATCGGCGATCCTCGCTTATCAGATAGCTCTCCAGCTCCAGCCTTACCCGGGACCGTGCCCGATGAAGCAGAACCCGTTGGTTAGTCTCGGTTATCCCGAGCGCATTACAGACCTCCGGCGCCGTCCAGCCCTCGACGTCCCGAAGGTTGATCACCTCGCGCTGGGCGGGCGGCAGCCGCTCGATGGCCTCGCCGATCACCCGGTGGGCCTCCCTGGTGGCGACGAATTGCTCGGGGTTCTCGTCCCACTCCGGCGGCGGCGTCCGCCACCCGCCGGGGAACTCGGCGCCGGCGGGTTGGAACCTGTCCGGCGGGACGCTCGGGCCTTCGGTCTCCATCGCAAACGACGAGAAAGGGATGCTCCGGATCTCTTTGTGCAGGTTGGCGCTCGAGATGTGCGACACGATGCTGAAGATCCAGGTCCGGAGCGAGGAGCGACCCTCGAACCGATCGACCCCTTTGAGGACCGCAAGCCAGGCTTCCTGAACGATCTCCTCGGCGACCGCCTCCGAGGGCGCCCGCCGGCGGGCGAGCCGCAGCATCCACGGGCCGTGCTCGGCGACGAGGGCCCGGAAGGCGGCTTCGTCGCCGGACTTCAGGGCGGAGATAAGCGAGCGGTCCTTAGCCCAGGCATCCGCGAGCCCGGCGTCGGCCGCTGGAGAAGATGAGGGCCGGTTTCTCAGAAATGGCATCGTTTCGAGGCGGAGCCTACACCCACGCCGACCCCGGTCACAGGGCCTGAAAAAACCGCAGGCCCGGTCAGCGGCGACCGGGCCTGCTGCGGTTCCGAGAGGATTCTAGGTGCAGGGCTGGGCCGGCTTGGGCGGGATCGTGAGCGTCTGCCCGGTTCTGATCGCGCTGGCGTCGGCGATGGTGTTCGCAGTCTGGATGCACTTGGCGAAGGAGGTGCTCCCGTAGAACCGGTTCGAGATCCGACCGAGGGTGTCGCCCGCCTGGACGGTGTACTGCTGGGCCTCGGTCGACCCGGCGGTCGGAGTGACGGTCGGCGACGGCGTCGCAGCCGGGGAGCCGCCCGTGCCAGTGCCCGTTCCGGTTCCGGCGCCGGTGCCCGCTCCCGGGGTGCCCGCAGTGCCGGCGCCCGGGGTTTCGGTGGTGCCGGTACCGTCTTCCGTGCCGGTCCCGGCTCCCGGGGTCGGCGTGGCAAGGGCTCGCTTTTCGGCCTCGAGCTGGTCGATCTCGGCCTCCTGGGAGGCAATGCGCGCCTGAAGAGCCTCGATCTCGTCGCTCGCGCCTCCCGTCGCCCTTCCCAGGAGGAACACGAGAAGGAGGACGACACCGAGCACGACGACACGACCCCACAAAACGTTCATTGGCCTCTCGCTTCCGAAGGAAGACTGGTCCGGCTCGTAAATGGCCTTACTCCTCTAATTGTCCGCCACCGTTGAAGCCAAGTGGTGAACGCCGTTGTGATCCTAGCGTCGGGCCGTAGCCGTCCACAACTTTTCCCATCCTCCCGGCAGTCTAGCGTCGGGACCGCCTCGGGCGGTGGCAATGGGGGTCTCGGGCGGTTGACCTAGACTGGTTTTCCGCTCGCAGGGCGGGATATCGAGTGACCGGAGGCGGCGATGCTGGATCGGCTGAGAGCACTGGCTGGCGCCGCCGTCCACCGGTCCCCGGATGACCGCAGGGCATAGGGAGCTCCATGCTGGTCCGCAGGCAGTTCCGGGTGTCGGGGATCGTCCAGGGAGTGGGTTTCCGGCCGTTCGTCTTCAACCTCGCCACCCGCCTGGGGCTGGCCGGCTTCGTCCTGAACGACTCGGCCGGGGTCCTGATCGAGGTCGAGGGAGAGCCGGAGGCGGTGGGCGAGTTCGGTCTCACCCTCGCGGCGAGCCCGCCGCCGCTGTCGGTGATCGACCGGGTGGACACCCGCGACCTGGCCCCCCGCGGAACCGAGACCGGGTTCTCGATCTCCACCAGCGAGCACGCCGGCGCAGCGACCGCGCTGATCTCCCCGGATTTTGCGACCTGCGACGACTGCCTGCGCGATATGGCCGACCCGGCCGACCGCCGTTACCGCTACGCCTTCACGAACTGCACCAACTGCGGCCCGAGGTTCACGATCTCCAGGGGGATACCGTACGACCGTCCGAACACCACGATGGCGCCCTTTGCCATGTGCCCCGAGTGCCGGGCGGAGTACGACAATCCGGCCGACCGGCGATTCCACGCCCAGCCCGTCGCCTGCCCGAACTGCGGCCCGCACCTGCAACTGCTCGATCGCTCCCTTGAGCCGGTGGCCGGCGACCCGGTCACCGAGTCGGCCCGGCTTCTCCGGCAGGGGTCGATCCTGGCGGTCAAGGGCCTGGGCGGTTTCCACCTGGTGTGTCTCGCCTCCGACGCCGACGCGGTCGCCAAGCTGCGCAGCCGCAAGGCGCGGGAGGACAAGCCGTTCGCCGTGATGGCGGCGGATCTGCAGGCGGTCGACCTGCTGGCGCTCACCGCCGGCCAGGAGCGTGAGTTGCTGCTCTCCCGGCGCCGGCCGATCGTGCTGCTGGAGCGCCGCCCCGATGCCCCGGTCGCCGACGGCGTGGCGCCGAACAACCGCTACCTCGGGGTCATGCTGCCCTACACGCCGCTTCACCACCTGCTGCTCGCCGAGGTCGGAGGCGCCATCGTGTGCACCTCGGGAAACCTCTCCGACGAGCCGATCGCCTACCGGGACGACGACGCCCAGGCTCGTCTGGACCGGATTGCAGACTTCTTCCTCACTCACAACCGCGACATCCACATGCGGTGCGACGACTCGGTCGTGCGGGTGGTCCCGAGCCCTGAAGGCCCGGTGCAGCAGCTGATGCGCCGCGCCCGGGGCTACGCCCCGGAGCCTATTTCGGTAGCGCCGGCGTTCCGGGAGCCGATCCTGGCCGCCGGACCGGAGCTGAAGCACACCTTTTGCATCGGGTCCCAGGACCGGGCGATCATCTCCCACCACCTGGGCGACATGGAGAACTGGGAGACCATGAGCTCGTTCCTCGAAGGGGTGGAGCACTACCAGCGGGTCTTCGAGGTCCGGCCGAAGATCGTCGCCCACGACCTGCACCCGGAGTACCTCGTCACGAAGTGGGCCAAGGATCTGCAGGGCGCCGCGCTCGTCGGTGTGCAGCACCACCACGCGCACATCGCGTCGTGTCTGGCCGACAATCTGCGTTCGGA
>DATABX010000445.1:0-19277 GCA_036259335.1 Actinomycetota bacterium | reverse complement strand
CAGCCACAGCGAGCCGTTCTCCTTGGCGAAGATCAGCTTCTCCGCCTGGTCGGGAGTCAGGGCCATGGTCAACAGGATCTCGCCGGTGGTAGGAGCGGAGGCCGCATCGGCGGTCTCTTCCGACTGGGTGAGCAGCGGCTGGTTCGCCAGAACCTTCACGTTGCTGAGGAGGAGCTTCGTAACCGTTCCATCGGCGGCGTTCGGGGCAGTCGGAAGTCCCTTGTAAGTGACGTAGACGTTGGTCTCGGCACCGGGCTGGATGTAGCGGGCAACCGCCTGCGGCACGCCAAGGTTGACGGTCACCGCGTTCTGGCCGGCCGGGATGTCGAGGCCGCCCGAGCTCGAGGTGTTGAACTGCGTGGTGGTGACGATCGTGCCTTTGGCGATGCTCTGGATGGAGCTCTTTCCCTCCAGCTGGTTCGTGGTGGTGACCGCGGTGGCGGGGCGAACGTCGGCCGGGACGTCCCGCTTCTTCAGGGCGCCGACCATGTCCTCCCAACGCGTCCCGGCCGGGATGTCGTTGGTTGCGACGTAAGCGGTGCCTGCGGCGCCGGAGACTCCTGCTCCGGCACGGACTCGTCCGGCGTAGGTGAAGACCAAAACCATACCCAGGAGGGCAACGATGATACCCCCCACCACAACTCCGTTAGACCTCTTGTTCATCTTCTGCTCTCCTATTCTTCACGTCCCCGAGCGGAGACAGTTACCGGTGTGGATGTCGGGAACGCACTCCCGCCAAAGAACGTTTGTTTGACTTTGCTGGCTATCCCGGCGAGCGATCCGTACGAGATCTCGTGGCTGACCGTCACGACGATCTGCTCGCCCGGCAGCGCAAGGCTGGGGGGCGGTGCGATCGTCACGTC
Organism: Actinomycetota bacterium; assembly: GCA_036259335.1. Lineage (GTDB taxonomy): Bacteria > Actinomycetota > CADDZG01 > JAHWKV01 > JAHWKV01 > JAJCYE01. The sequence goes on along the minus strand of DATABX010000445.1, from coordinate 18,414 downwards.
GGCCGCAGCCACCAATCCGTTCGACGAGTCGCTAACGAACTGGGCGATCTCGCTGTTGCTCGGCCGCCGGGTAAGCGATCCATCCGCCGCTACCCGGGGGTTGACGTCGGCTCGACTGGCGTAGCGGACGCCGTGCGCTGCTGCCCGCTGGACCACCATGTAGTCGTAGCCGAACTTGATCAGGGGAGCCATGGCTGCGAGGAAAAGCAGAAGCACCGGGAGCACCATGGCGAACTCGACTGCTGCAGCTCCTCGCTCACCCCGGCTCAGCTTGCGAATGTTCACTATTCCCTCCTGGACCGTGCGGTGGCCGAGAGCTCGATGGTCGACGAGATCTCTTCGCCGTTACCTACGAAGGCGTTGCGCAGAGCGTTGGCGGCTCGGCCGGCCGGGTTCGGGAAGTCGCAGTCCATGGTCAGCGTGACCGGCTGGTTGACTCCCCCGGCGGCGAGGCTGGGGGTGCTCGACGACGCCGTGAAGTACGGAGTCACCGAGTCCACCTTGTTCACCACCTGGCTGGCCGAAGGGTAGGTCGTGCCGGAGACCGGAATCGCTGCGTACCTCACTGCTACGTTGGTTGCGTAACCCAGCGACAGCTGGGCGCCGGCCAGCAGCAGCATGTAGATCACTCCGAATACCAGGAACAGCACCATCGGACCGACCAGTGCGAACTCGACCGCCTCGGCGCCCTCCTCCCGCCGCAGCAGCTTGTTGAGCCGGTGGACCGGCCTCAGCGCCGCCACGTCAGTTCACCAGCGTGGCCGTGAACAGGCCACGTGCCGATACGGTGTCGGAGATAAGGTCGGCGTTGCTGATATTCCCGTCCTCCAGGTTGTGGGCCGCCACGATCGCCACATCCAGCGCCGGAACCTGCAGCAGGCCGAGGGTTCCGGGCAGTCCCAGCTGGCCGAGCACAGACCCGAGCAGGCTCGAGATCGTGGTCGGCGAGGGCCCCTGGCGAATCACCAGAACCGCCTCCCCGGCCAAGTTGTCGACGGTGGTGCCCGCCTGGCCGGCAGCCCGCTGAGCCGCTGCGGTGGCGCCCTCGATAAGGTCCTGCCCGGTGGGGGCGGGGCCTCCGCTGGCCGGAGGGCTGTAGATGTCGCCGATGTCCTTAACGATCTTGTCGTTGGGGTCCAGCAGGTTCTGGCAGCCGCTCAGGTTCAGGCCCGCCGGGCTGGAGCCCATGAGGGTGTTGAGCTGGGTGTTGAGCTGGCTCAGGGCATTCATGACCGTCGGCTTGGTGGCGGCGAGCGCCGAGTTCAGGCTGACGTTGGTCAGTTGAGGAGTGTTGGGAAGGACGATGGCGTTCTTCAGTCGCCTCTCCGCGGTGGCCGAAACCTCCATCTGCACGCCGTCGCTTCCGGTGATGAAGCCGAGCAGAGGCGGTTCGACGCCGCTCTTGATCGTCACCGTCATCTCCGGCGTCAGCAGCGCCGGAGCCAGAGCCTCCAGGTTCTGCACCGAGGTAAGCACATCTTGAAGGCGCTGAACGGTCGCCGTGACGCTGTTTGTGACATCGGACAGGACGCAGCCGAGCAGCGGCAGGCAAGGCAGTGAGATCAAGCTGCTGGTCAGCTGGTTGATGACTCCGTTGATCGAGGTCGTCAGCGCGTTCACGCAGGTGGAAAGAGGAGTGCTCAGGGAGTTGAGCGACGGAATGACGCGGGGATCGCTCCAGGGCGAGCTGGCGCAGAAGGTGCTGGGCGCCGGCGACGGAGCGGTGCCGAAGCCCTCCACCAGACGGGCCGAGTCGCCGGTCAGCGATGCGGATCCGTAGGCGCAGGCAACGGCCCTGGGGTCGGGAATCCCCTCGATCGCCGACTTCAGCGGGACGTCGAGGCCGACGTCGTCGGTCAGGTTGTAGACGGTGTCCAGTCCAGGGAGGCTTCCCAGAGCCTGGCCCGGCCTCAGCAAGGGAAGGGCCGCAGCTCCTGCGAGGGCCGCCTGGTCAGCGGCCTTCTGCATTTCGCGGTTCGCTCCGCCGAGAGTGAACAGCATGACGCCGCCCACCGAGAGGATGAGGAGGAGGGTGGTGGTAATGGCTACCACGACAAGAACGGCGCCCTTTTCGTCGCCGATTCGCTTCCTCATTGAGTTTGTTCCCCCCTTCGAAAAATTTGGGTGCTTCGTTGTCTACTGGTCGTGGTCCGGTGGGTCTGGTGATCTGGTTCGAACTTGCTCCGGCAAATCGCTGTTCCGGAACCGGATCGATCCGGCTAACAAGCGCCTGCGAGAGGGTCCTTGAAACAAAGAACGTCTCTGAAAAGCTCGTTGATCTCGGTTCCTAGCACCTGAACGGTCAAAAGGATTGCCAGCGCGATGAGGGCGACCAGCAGGCCGTACTCAACCGACGAGGCGCCCTTTTCGTCCTCAAAGCGACCATTCAGGCGCCGCCTTCGGCTCTGTGTCCTGGCCACAGCGCTACCTTTGACCTTCCTCCGCCCACGGCGGTCACTGGAACACCACGACCTACCGAAGTGCGTTCCGGTAGGTCGTGGCTCCAGAGGCTTCGGCTGCTACTAGGTGCCGGTGCCGCCGCCGCAGTTGGCGGCCGACGGGCCTGCGAGACAGGTGGTGATGTCCGAGAAGAAGTCGTTCAGCTGGGTGCCGAGGAGCTGCACGGTGACGATGATTGCCACTGCGATCAGGGCGACCAACAGGCCGTACTCAACGGCGGCTGCGCCTTCCTCACGGTCCTTCAGGGAGCCGAGTACCTTCGAAATCCAAAGCTGCATTGCAACCATGCTGCACTTCCTTTCTGTCGATGCTGCCCTTATGACTCGAACACTTTTGTGCGTTAAAAGGGTTCCGGTTCCGCCGCATTTGCGGGGTCCGCTCGCTGCGTTGTTCCGGTGACCCGATCTTGCGACGCCTATCTATCGGCAGCTTCCAAAGTTCGTTTAACGATTTCTTCAGAAACTTCGCGGAGTGCGTTGATGCGGCCGCAGTGAGCGGCAGACGCCTCCTATGGACCCCAGGGCAAATAGACTGGCCGGACAGACCTCTTAAAGGTGGGAGACAGAGATGACCAAATACGCGACCTTCGTTACGACCAAGGGCAACATCAAAGTCAAGCTTCTGCCGGAGCACGCGCCGAAGACGGTGGACAACTTCGTCGGCCTGGCGACCGGCACCAGGGAGTGGACCCATCCGCGCACCGGGGAGCGCCACAGCGGCGACTCGCTGTACGCCGGCACGATCTTCCACCGCGTGATCCCCAACTTCATGATCCAGGGCGGCGACCCGCTCGGCACCGGCACCGGCGGCCCGGGTTACAAGTTCGAGGACGAGGTGTCCGGCGGGCCTTCGTTCGACGGGCCCGGCTACCTCGCCATGGCGAATGCCGGCCCGGGTACGAACGGCAGCCAGTTCTTCATCACGGTAGCCAACACCTCGTGGCTGACCGGCAAGCACACCATCTTCGGCGTGGTGGTCGAGGGACAGGACGTGGCCGACGCAATCTCCAAGGTGGGCACCCGCTCCGGCGACCGCCCGCTCGAGGACATCGTGCTCGAAGAGGTGAAGATCACCGAGGAGTAGCTCTAGGCAGGAAGGACGAGCGCCTCGAGTTTTTCCAGCAGCTCCAGGGTGCCCGCGGCAACCGTGATCGGGCCGGTCCGGCGCGCCACCCCACCCGCGCCGTTGACCAGAGCGATGCCGGCGCTGACGTCCCAGTGCTTGACGCCTTCCTCGTAGAAGCCGTCAAGCCGGCCGCAGGCGACCCACGCCAGGTCCAGCGCACACGACCCCACCCGCCGGATGTCGCGGACGACTGGTAGAAGGTTGGCAACAGTGCGGGCCTGGCGAGCCCTGGTATCTGCCGAGTAGGCGAACCCGGTGCCGATCAGTGAGTCGGCGAGGTCCGTCTTGCGGCTGGGTGACAGCATGGCCGGGTCGGCGAATGTCTCTCCCCGGCTGGGGTCGTGCACCACCCCCAGGCGCTCGGCCCCCTCGACGCCGATCGATACGCACCAGTGCGGGAAGCCGTAGGTGTAGTTGACGGTTCCGTCCAGCGGGTCGATGACCCACTCGACTCCACTCGAGCCCCGGCTGAACGACCCCTCCTCGGCGACGATAGCGTCATCCGGCCGGAGCCGCCTCAGCTTGTCCACAATGTGGCGCTCGGCTGCCCGGTCGGCTTCGGTGACCGGGTCGGTGGGGGAGGACTTGGCGCTCACTGCGCCGCCGGTCCCCATCCGTAGAAGGATTTCGCCGGCTCCGGTGGCCAGCTCGACCGCCAGCGCCCGAAGCTCCTGCTCGAGCGGCGAGCTCAACGGTCGGAAACAAACGCCAGCAGGACCTGACGGCGAGGATTGTCGACGTTGGGGTCGACCAGGGCGATGCTCTGCCAGGTGCCCAGCGCCACCTTGCCGCCGATCACCGGCAGGGTGAGCGCCGGTGAGAGAAGGGCCGGCAGGACATGGTCGGCGCCGTGGCCGGGAGACCCGTGGGAGTGGACGTAATCGACATCCCGGGGAAGGAGCGCGTCCAGGCGGTCCCACAGGTCCGACTCGCTGCCGGAACCGAGCTCCATGACGACCAGACCTGCGGTGGCGTGGGGCACCGACACGTTGAGCAGCCCGTCGCCCTCTCCGCCGAGGAAGCGCCGGATCTCGGGGGTCAGGTCGACGATGGCCCGGCGGCTGCCGGTTTCGAGCGAGAGGCGGTGGGTCTTCATCGCGGCCAGTGTAAATGGCCTGCGCCGATCGGGGACTAGCTGGGTCGTTCCACTAAGCTGGAGCGCATGGAGTACGTGCGGCTGGGAGCCACCGGGGTGATGGTCAGCCCGCTGTGCCTGGGGACGATGATGTTCGGCGACTGGGGCAACCCGGACCACGACAACGGCGTCCGAACCATTCGTATGGCGCTCGACGCCGGGATCAACTTCCTCGACACCGCCGACGTCTACTCCAAAGGAGACTCTGAGGTCATCGTCGGAAAGGCGCTGAAGCAGGTCAACCGCGACGACGTCGTTCTGGCCACCAAGTTCTTCCACCCGATGGGCGAGGGCCCGAACGACCGGGGCAGCTCCCGCAAGTACATATTTCGAGCAGTGGAGGACTCACTGCGGCGCCTCGGGACCGACTACATCGATCTCTACCAGGCCCACCGGCCCGACCCGCAGACCGACATCGCCGAGACGCTCGGGGCGCTCACCGACCTGGTACGCCAGGGCAAGGTTCGCTATATCGGGTCGACCACGTTTCCCGCTGCCGACATCGTCGAGGCCCAGTGGGTCGCCCGCGACCGGCGGCTCGAGCGGTTCGTGTGCGAACAGCCTCCCTACAGCATCCTCGTCCGGCGAATCGAGGGTGAGGTGCTGCCTGCCGCCCTGAAGCACCGGATGGGAGTGATCGTCTGGAGTCCGCTGGCGGGCGGCTGGCTGTCCGGTAAGTTCCGCAAGGGAAGGCCGGTTGAGAAGACGGGACGGGCCGAGCGGATACCCGCACGATTCGACGAGTCGCTGCCGGGCAACCAGCGCAAGTACGAGGCGATCGAGCAGCTGATCCCTCTGGCGGACAAGGAGGGCGTCTCGCTGGTGGAGCTGGCGGTGGCATGGGTCCTGGAGCACCCGGCGGTGACGGCGGCGATCATCGGCCCCCGGACGCCCGAGCAGCTCGAGGGCCAGCTTCGGGCGGCAGAAATCCGGCTTTCGCAGGAGACGCTGGACGCCATCGACGAGATCGTGCCGCCCGGCGTCACGCTGAACCCTGCGGATGACGGGTACGAGCCGGTTTGGCTGAAGCCGGAGAGCCGCAGGCGCAGCGTCGCCCGCTAGGCCCCTGCGGCAACCTTGTCCGCTGCCGGTTCTGCGTCGTAGGTTGGGGAGATCGGGGTCAAAAAGGCGATGTACCCCGCCGACATCAAAAGTGCGAAGGTGAGCAGGTCGGGCAAGATTCTCATCGTCAGCAGAATGGTCAGGTGGAACCCGAGGCCCACGACCACTGCCACCGGCCGGTAGCGGCTGCTCCACAGTCCCATCGCGAGGAACGCCTCGGTGAGCACGGACAGGATGGCGACCATCGCAAACACCGGCGGCGGAACCGACTGAAGGCCCGGCAGCCGCAGGTTGGTTGCCAGGACGAGCCCCGAGAGGTAGGCGGGGGTGAGCTTGGACAGCATCGCGAATCCGTAGACCACACTGACCTGGAACCGCATCAACAGGGCCGGCCATCCCGGGACGGACGGCCGGGCGCCTTTGCGTCTTGCGTCCAACGACCAGGCCGCTCCGGCGTCGCCGAGGGTGAGAAGCACCACCAACAGCGACATCAGGTACAGATGGTTGGAGTAAAGCTGTTGGTCGAGAGCAAGCGTGTAGCCGATGAGGACGGCGAACAAGGTTCCCGCTACGCGGGTGTGCCAGCCGAGCGCAAAAGCGGCGGCCAGGAGAATCCAAACTGCCAGCAGCAGGTTCGCTCCCGAGGGCGGTGGGGCCGAGAGGCCATCGAAGCGAGGGAGACGCAGAAGATTCGGGTTGGAAAGGTTGCGAATCTCGCCGGCTACCTCGACTGCGCCCAGAAGACCCGCACTGCCCACAAGCGCACGAGCAACTCCGATGGGCCGGGACCGCGCCCGCAGGTCGGGGACCTTGGCCACCCCGGCTAGCGCGGGCATCGATGTACCGCCACCGAGCCATCGAGGATTCCAACCGTCCTGATCCGGCTAGCTCCGGAGAGACGGGTGCACAGGAACGGCGGCAGAGCGTCGGTGTAGTCCACCTCGGTCCGGCTATGGAGAACGAACTCGTTCAAGTCTGCGATCTTGGTAATGGAGCCGTCGGCGAACTCCACCTCGAAGCGGTAGTCGGTCGGAACCGAGTACATCTGCCAGCCGAAGCCCCGGTCGTCGCCGCCGCGCAGAAGAACGGCCGGGATCGCCAGTTGAACGGCCAGGTAGACGATGAAGAAGGCGACTACCGCCCGCCGCTGTAGGGACGGGGTTGCCGCCCGGGCCGGTGCGCTCGTTGTGTTTGAAGCCATGCACCCCACCGCGACCCGGTCAGATCGGAGGAGTTGCAGCATTCCGGGTCGTCCTATTAACTCGGCTCAACCCCTTACCGGTTAAGCAGAACTTTGATCGGAAGGTTTCATTCCGACGTCCCACCTCGCACCAGCACCGCCCGTACCTCGCCGCGGCGCACCTTGCCGGTCGCCGTGCGGGGCACCCGGTCGGCCTCCAGGACCGTCCTGGGGGCCTTGTGCCGGGCCGCCCGGCTCGAAAGAAAGTCCCTGAGGTCGGCTGCCGAAGGCGCGACGCCGCTTTTAGGCACCACGAGGGCTGCCACCGCCTGCCCCCACTCCTCGTCGCGGATGCCGGCCACCGCCGCGTCGGCGATGTTCGGATGTAGCAGAAGGAGGGCCTCGACCTCGGCCGCCGAAACCTTCTCGCCGCCGGTGACGATCACGTCGTCGGCCCGGCCCAGGACCTTGAGCTTTCCGTCGGAGCCGATCTCGCCCCGGTCGGCCGTGTGGAGCCAGCCATCCCGGAGGGTCTCTGCGGTTAGCTTCGGGTTCAGCCGGTACCGCTCCATCAGGCTCGGGCTCCGGACCGCGATCTGCTCGTCCTCGATCCTTATCTCCACGCCGTCCAGGGGGATGCCGTCGAAGTTGCAACCGCCGCAGGTCTCGGTCATCCCGTAGGTGGAGACCACCGGATATCCGGCGTCGCGGGCTCGCGCCGCCAGAGCGTCGGGTAGCCCGGCACCGCCGACGAGCACCGCCCGGTAGCCGCTAAGGTCGACACCGGCCTCGAGCAGGCGGGCCAGGGTGGTGGGCACCAGCGAGATCAGCGTGGTGCGCCGCTCGGCGGCGACCGCCGAGGGGTCGAAACGGTCGTGGACCACCGGCTCGGCGCCGGCGAACCGGCTGCGGGCGAGGATGCCGAGGCCCCCGATGTGGCTGAGCGGCAGGCAGCACAGCCAGCGATCGCCCGGCCGGATGCCGAGCCTTCCCTGGTAGGCGCGGGCCGAGTGCTCCAGCGCTCGGAATGAGAGCTCGACTCCTTTGGGCGCCCCCGACGCCCCCGAAGTCGGAACCACCAGGGCGACGTCCTCCTCCACCGGGATGCCTCCGGCAAGCGCCACGGTGCCGCTTTCGTCCTCCAGGCGGCTCGGGCGAAGCTGCTGCAGCAGGGTGCGAACCTCCGTGTCCGGCAGCGCCGGGCTTATCGGCAGTGCCGCCAGCCCTTCGTCCCACAACTCGTACAGGCGGGCGGCCAGACGACGGTTTGGGTAGCGTAGGGCTACAAGACGGGTTTCGCTCATGCGGTTCCTGTCGACGATCGGCCACTCAGGATAAAGTGGCTTTGTCTGATACGTTACTCTAACCATTCGAGTTATCACTCAGGAGTCGGCACTATGATCTCATCCGGCGGAGAGGTGGAGACGGCAGTTGCCTGGCAGCGGTCGGGCGACTTCGAGGACATCCTTTACGACACCTTCGAGGGCATCGCCAAGATCACCATCAACCGTCCCGAGGTGCGCAACGCCTTCCGGCCCAAGACGCTGTTCGAGCTGTCCCGCGCGTTCGACATGGCCCGCGACGATCCAAAGGTCGGCGTGGTGATCCTGACCGGCGCCGGGCCGCTGGCGTTCTGCTCGGGCGGTGACCAGAGGATCCGGGGCGGCGACGGCTACAAGGACGACTCCGGTGTGGGCCGGCTGAACGTCCTGGACCTGCAGGTCCAGATCCGCCGGCTCCCCAAGCCGGTGATCGCGATGGTCGCCGGCTACGCCATCGGCGGCGGGCACGTCCTCCACGTGGTCTGCGACCTGACGATCGCGGCCGACAACGCCCGCTTCGGCCAGACCGGGCCCCGGGTCGGGTCGTTCGACGGCGGATACGGTGCCGGGCTGCTCGCCCGGATGGTCGGGCACAAAAGGGCCAGGGAGATCTGGTACCTCTGCGAGCAGTACGACGCTCAGGAGGCCTTCGACATGGGGCTGGTCAACAAGGTGGTCCCCCTCGCCGACCTGGAGCGGGAGACCGTCGAGTGGTGCCGCAAGATCCTCGCCAAGAGCCCGCTGGCGCTGCGGCTGCTGAAGGCGGCCTTCAACGCCGACACCGACGGGCTGGCCGGAATCCAGCAGCTCGCCGGCGACGCCACCCTCCTTTATTACATGTCGGAGGAGGCCCAGGAGGGGCGCGACGCCTATCTGGAGAAGCGCACCCCCCGCTTCGACAAGTTCCCACGCCGGCCCTAGGTCCGGAGGGCCGTCTTTTGGTCGAACCGAAGTACTGGGTTGAGGCGGCCCGGCCCCGGACGCTGGTGGCCGGGGTGGTCCCGGTTCTGGTGGGGACCGCCGCCGCCGGCCGGCTGGCACCCGGTCGATTCGCCGGTTGTCTGGTGGTGGCGGTTTTCATGCAGATCGGCGTCAACTTCGCCAACGACTACTTCGATGCGGTGAAGGGGGTCGACACCGCGGCCCGCCTGGGACCCCGGCGGCTGACCTCGGCCGGTTTGATCCCGGCCTCCGCGATGCGCAGCGCGATGGTAGCGGCTTTCGCCGTGGCGCTGGCCGCGGGGCTGTGGCTGTCGGCGGTCGCCGGGTGGGAGCTGGCGGTCGTCGGCGGGGTCAGCCTGCTGGCCGCGCTGGGTTACAGCGGGGGGCCGTTTCCCTACGGCTCCCGCGGTCTGGGCGAGGTGTTCGTCTTTATCTTCTTCGGCGTGGTGGCGACGGTGGGGACGGCGTACGTCCAGATCGAGGAGGTCTCCGGGCTGGCTCTGTGTGCCTCGGTGCCGGTCGGACTCCTCGCATCGGCGATCCTTTTGGCGAACAACCTGCGCGACATCCCAACCGACTCCGGCACCGGCAAACGCACCCTGGCGGTGCTGCTGGGCGACCGCCGCACCCGGGTGGCGTTTCAGGCGCTCATCGCCGGCTCGTTTGTCGCGTCGGGCTTGGTGGTGCTGTGCGGCGGGGGGTGGACGGCGCTGCTGCCGCTGTTGTCGTTCCCGCTGGCGGTCACCGTGGTGCGGCGAGCCTCGTCCGACAGCGGCCGGGAGCTGATCGGGGTGCTGGTGGGGACCGCCAAGCTGCAGCTCGCCTTCGGGATCCTGCTGGCGATCGGTTTGTGGGTGTGAGCGGGTTTCGTTGGGCCCCTACCGGCGAGCCGATCGGCCTCACCTGGCGGTACTTCGACATCCCGCTCAAGGCTGAGTTCCGGGGGCAGACCCGCCGGAAGGGGGCGGTGATCCTGGGGCCCTGCGGTTGGGGGGAGTGCTCGCCGTTCCCCGGCTACTCGCCCGAATCCCGCGACCGATGCGTCCAGGCGGCCCAGGCGTCGGCGTTCGAACCGTGGCCCAAGCCGGTACGCCAGTGGATCCCGGTCCACGTCACGGTGCCCGCGGTGGGCGCCGAGGCGGCCGCCGCCATGGTGATGCGGTCCGGGTGCACGGCGGCGAAGGTGAAGGTCGCCGAAGGCGACGACGAGGCCCGGGTGGAGGCGGTCCGGGATGCCCTCGGGCCCTCCGGGAGGCTAGTGGTCGACGCCAACGGCGCCTGGGACGTCGACGAGGCGATCAGGTGCATCCGCCGGCTCTACCGCTACTCGGTGGACCTGGTGGAGCAGCCGGTCCGGGGTTACCTGGATCTGGCACGGGTGCGGCGGGCGGTAGAGGTTCCGGTGGCGGCCGACGAGCTCGCCTCCTCCGAGGAGGCGGTCCGGCGGATTGTCAAGCTCGAGGCGGCCGACGTACTGGTGATCAAAGTCCAGTCCCTCGGCGGCATGCCGGCCGCCCTCCGGGCGATCGAGTCGGCGGGTCTTCCGGTGATCGTGTCCAACCTGCTGGAGACCTCGGTCGGGCTGGCGGCGGGCGTGGCGCTCGCGGCGGCCCTGCCCGAGCTGCCGTTCCCCTGCGGCTTGGGGACGGTGCCCCTGCTGGACGGCGACCTGGTGACCGACCGGCTGGTGCCGGTGGAGGGCCGGGTGCCGGTGCGCCGGCCGGAGGTGGACCAGGCGTGCCTGGACCGCTTTGCCGATCCGGCGCCGCAGTGGGAGGGGTCGTGGCTCACCTGGCCGGAGGAGGACCGGTGACCGGCGCTCGCAACGCCGGCCACGCCCTGGCGACGGTCGTCGTCGACGAGCTGGTGCGCTGCGGCGTGCGCCACGTGTGCCTCGGCCCCGGGTCGCGGTCGACTCCGATGGCTCTGGCCCTCGATGCGCGGCCCGAGGTTGACCTGCACGTGAGCGTCGACGAGCGGTCGGCGGCGTTCTTGGCGCTCGGGCTGGCAAAGGCGACTCGGGTTCCGGCAGCGGTGCTCACGACCTCGGGGACCGCGGTGACCAACCTCTACCCGGCGGTCACCGAGGCGTTCCACGCCCAGGTCCCGATGATCGTCCTGACGGCCGATCGCCCTCCTGAGCTCCGCGACACCGGCGCCGGCCAGACCATCGACCAGATCAAGGTGTTCGGCGATGCGGTGCGGTGGTTCGTGGAGGTGGGGGTGGGGGAGGCCCGGGCCGACTCGGTTCCCTACTGGCGGGCCGTGGCGAGCCGGGCCGCCGCAGTCAGCCGCTGGCCGGTCCCCGGGCCGGTGCACCTGAACCTGGCCTTCCGGAACCCGCTGATCCCGGTGGCCGACGAGACGGGCTTCCCATTCCCGCTCGACGGCAGGGAGGGCGGCGTTCCGTGGACGGTGGCCACGGAGTCTCCGATGGCCCCGTCGGAGGAGGACGTCGCACGGCTGGTGGAGGCTATCTCGGGGACCGAGCGGGGCGCGATCGCGGTGGGGACCGGCCGGCACGAAGCGGAGCCGATCCTGGAGACCGCACGGCGCGCGGGGTGGCCGGTGCTGGCGGAGGCGACGTCGAACGTCAGGACCGGGCCGCCGGCGATCTCCACCTTCGAGGCGCTGCTCCGGGACGACGACTTCGCCCGGTCCCACCGCCCGGACCTGGTGATCCGGGTGGGCCACCTGGGCACCTCACCGAGCTTCGCCGGCCTGCTGGACCCGGTGGTCCGCCAGATCTCCATCGACCCAAGCGCCTGGCTCGACCCTTCGAGGTCGCTGTCGTGGATTCTTCGGGCGGATCCCGGTGAGGTGTTCGGCCGGCTGGCAAGGCTGGTTCCGGTGCGGGGGGAGACCGAGTGGCTGCGGAACTGGACCGGCGCCGAAAACCGGGCTCGCCGGGCGATCGACCGGCTGCTGGATGGCTGCGGCGTCACCGAACCCCGGATAGCCCGGGACCTGGCGGCGTGCCTGCCCGACGGGTCGCTGGTCTACGTGGCCTCCAGCATGCCGATCCGCGACCTCGACTGGTTCATGCAAACACGACCCGGGCTTGAGATCCTTGCGAACCGCGGCGCGAACGGGATTGACGGATTCGTCTCCTCCGTCCTAGGAGCTGCGATTTCACATCCCGGACCAGTCGTCGCGCTGTGCGGCGACCTGTCGTTGCTCCACGATCAGAACGGGTTGCTTCAGGCATCAGAGCCCTCCATTTCCGCGGTCTTCGTGGTGGTGAACAACGACGGCGGAGGAATCTTCTCGTTCCTCCCTCAGGCCGGCCAGCCCGGCTTCGAGCGACTGTTCGGGACCCCCCACGGTCTCGACTTCTCTCGGTTGGCCGAGGTCTACAGCTGCGGATACCAGTTGGTTCATGATCCCTCCGAGTTGGCGCCGGCAGTTCTCCGGGCGGTGGAGTTGGGCGGGGTACACCTGGTCGAGGCGAGGACCGATCGAGACGACAACGTCGGCTTTCACGGGCTCGTATGGCAGTCGGTGGCTAAGGCCCTCCGGGGCCGATGAGTTTCGGGAATTCAATTCGACCTCTCGGTCTGTCGCAGTTCAGCGACAGAGCGCCGATCGGGTACCGATAATCACTGTATGTAGCCAAAAGGATAGCAAATCCATCACGCTCTGCGCGCAAAAAGTTGAAAAAGTTCTTAACGGAGAGTGGTTACCTGCCGATAGATCTTCTTCGACCCCCTGACCGCCGAAGATGCGGAGCGGTTTGGCCGGCTGCCGTCAGGCGGCGGTGGGGGCGGCGACCGAGAGGCGGAAGAAGGTGCCTTCCGGCGAGTCCAGGAACTCGGCGTCGGGAAACAAGGCGGCGATGAGCTCGGCGCTCAATGCGAGCATCTGTTCCTCGGTGTTCTCGCGGGCAGGCGCCGACTCCGCGCTGCGCTCGAGCTCGCTCTTGCGGTCGGCGTTGATCTCGAAGGTCAGAAGCCCGGGGGAGGGAGTCGCCCGCACCTTGACCGGCTGGTTCGATCCCCGGCCCGAGTGCGATATCGCACTACCGCACGCTTCCGAGAGCACGATCTTCAGGTCCTCGATGTCTCCGGCATCGCAGCCGAAGTGCCGGGCCACCGCCGCGGCGAAGATGCGGGCGGTGCTGATGTGCTCAGCGCTGGCGGGCAGCTCGATGCTGAACATCTCAGTTAAGCGCAGCCACGGGAAGCATCAAGCGGTCGACGCGCTGGCAGATGCCTTCTCAACCGAGTCGTAGATGTCGAATACCTTGTCGAGCCCGGTGATGCTGAGCACACGTTTGACCGACGCGGTGGGCCGGATCAGGACCAGAGAGCCGTCGTGTTCCTTGGTACGGCGAAGGCCGGAGATCAAGACCGCGAGGCCGCTGGAGTCCATGAACTCAACGCCGCCGAGGTCCACCGCAAGCTTGTAGTTGCCCTGTTGCACCTGGTCGATGAGGTGGTCGCGCAGTGCGGCGGCGTTCGACAGGTCGACCTCGCCTTCCACCTTGATGACGATCCAGCTGCCCTGTGAAGAAGAGTCGACGGAAAGTTGGATAACTGCCCCCTAGGGATCTTTCAGTGCCGGAATTTACTCCAGGCTAGTATATGTCTCAGCTTCCTAACCAGTTCGGAGACCAATTTTGCGCGGCGATATCAAGGTGTCCCTGCCTGCCCAGGCCGAGTACGTGCACATTCTGCGCTCGGTAGTGGCCAGCGCTTCCGCCGTCATGGACTTCACCATCGACGCCATCGACGACCTCCGGCTCGTGCTGGATGAAGCCTGCGGCCAGGTGCTGGCACTGTCGGACGGGGCCACGAAGCTCAACCTGGACGTCGGGTTCGGCGACGACTCGCTGGAGCTCAGAGTCTCCAGCGACGGCGGGGTCAACGACAGAACCGAAAGTATTCACGACACCATGGCCTGGACGATCCTGTCGGCGCTCGCGGACGACCTGAAGGTTGAGGACGGGGAATCACCCGCCATCCGGCTGACCAAGAGCAACCGGCGAGCCGGCTGATGGCCTCCGAGCCGGAGGTTGGGTCCGGCGCCGCGGCCGAGCCGGACACCGAATCGGTTACGCCGACCACGACCGAGCGGGCCGACGAGCTCTTCAGCCGGCTGCCGGGCGATGCCGCGGCCCGCGACGAGCTGGTCCTGCTCTTCCGCCCCCTCGCCCGCTATCTGGCCCGGCGCTTCTCCGGCCGCGGGGAGCCGGTGGAGGACCTGGAGCAGGTGGCGTCGATCGCTCTGATCAAGGCGGTGGACCGGTTCGACCCGGCCCGGGAGGTCAAATTCTCCACCTACGCCACGGTGACGATCGTCGGCGAGCTGAAGCGGCACTTCCGCGACAAGGGGTGGGCGCTAAACGTTCCGCGCCGGGTCAAGGAGATCAGCCTGCACGTCGAGCGGGCGGTCTCGGAGCTGAACCAGATGCTCGGCCACTCGCCCACGGTCAAGGAGATCGCCGAGTACACCGGGACGACCGAGGAGGAGGTCGTGGAGGGCATCGAGGCGATGCACGCCTACTCCACCACCCCGCTGGACGCCCCCACCGACGAGGACAAGGCTTCGCCGGTGAACCGGATCGGCGCCACCGACGACTCGCTGGAGGTGCTGGAGAGCTGGGTGAGCGTCAAATCGGTGCTTAAGACCCTTCCCGACCGCGACCGCCGGATCCTCCACCTGCGGTTCTTCAAAGGGATGACCCAGACCCAGATCGCCGCCGAGCTGGGCATCTCCCAGATGCACGTATCGCGGCTGCTGTCGGGGACGCTGCGCAAGGTGCGCGAGCGGCTCGGGCCGATGGAGTCCCCGAACGACCAGTTCCTCCCCTAGGTACCCTCCACGGGACCGAGCGCAGAGAGAATCGCCCGAAGCTTGAGGCTGGTTTCCTCCAGCTCGCTTGCCGGGTCCGACCCGGCTACGATGCCCGCCCCGGCGAAGATCTCGGCTTTGTTCCCCTTCACCAGCGCGCAGCGCAGCGCGAGGGCCCACTCCCCGTCGCCGTGGTGGTCCATCCATCCGACAGGGCCGGCGTAGCGGCCGCGGTCGAACCTCTCCAGCTCGCGGATCGTCCTCATCGCCTCGCTTTGCGGGACCCCGCACACCGCGGCGGTCGGGTGGAGCGCGCCGGCGAGCACCAGGGCGTTCGGTGAGCCGTTGAGCCGGCCCTGCACCTTCGTGCTGAGGTGCTGCAGATTGGCCAGAAGCAGCAGCGACGGCTCCGGCTCCTTGAACAGCTCCGAGCACCAGGGTGCGAGCTTCTCCATCACCGTCTTGACCGCCAGCGCGTGCTCCGAGAGGTTCTTGCGCGACTCCTTGAGCTTCCGTCCGAGATCGGTGTCCTCCTGCTCGGTGGCGCCGCGGCGGGCCGATCCGGCGAGCGGCACCGAGTCGACCAGGTCCCCCACTCGGCGGACCAGCAGCTCCGGCGAGGCGCCGATCAGGTCGTCGAAGCAGAAGGTGAAGCAGCCGGGATACTCGGCGGCCAGCCGGCGGGCAAGGGTGCGCTGGTCGAACGGCTCCGCCGCCGAAACGTCCACCTTGCGGGCCAGCACCACCTTCTCCAGGCGGCCGGCGCCGATCGCATCCAGAGCCGCCGAAACCGCCTGCATCCAACCGGGCCCGTCGAGGCTCGGTCCGGTGCGCTGGGGTTCGGCCGCCGGCGGCCGGGGCGGAGGACCGTCGCCGAAGTCGACCGTCGTCTTCCAAGCGATCCCGTCACCGCGACCGTAGATCGTGGAGGGAAGTGCCAGCCAGGACCCCGGGGACTCCTCGTCGAAGGTCCAGCTGCCGAAGACCACAGGTCCGGAGCCGGGAAGGTCGACCTGGTCTGAGATGTGCGCTCCCTCCAGCAGGGTGCGGACCGCCTCCGCCCCTCGGCGGAACCGGTCGGGGCCGGTGCCGGGGTCGATGCGGAGCGCCGGGCCCTCGGCCACCAGGCTGACCGCCTCGGTCAGCCAGGCCAGGCCGGAACTTGGAGGAAGCAGCGAAATGGGGTCCGGCGCCTCTTCGAGCTTGACCGTCGAGGCAGTTAAGCCCGCCATCAACCCCTGGTTCCGGTGAGAAGCTGGGCGGCGCCGAGCCCGAGCACCTTGCGCTCGATGTCGGTGAAGCCGGCTTCTTCGAGCAGCCGGATCAAGCCCTCCGGCGGCGGCAGGTAGGCGGTGGACCGGGGCAGGTAGCTGTAGGCGCTGCGGTCGGAGATCAGGCCCCCGATTACCGGCACCACCTTGTGGAAGTACAGCTTGTGGCCGGCCTTGAGGATGGCTGCCTTGGGCTCGGCGACCTCCAGAAGACTCACGCGGCCCCCGGGCCGGATCACCCGGGCGAACTCTGCGAACAGCTTGGGAAGGCTCTCGACGTTGCGCAGCGCAAACCCGCAGGTGACCCCGTCGGCCGACCCGTCCCGCACCGGCAGGTTCAGGCCGTCGGCCAGGACCAGGGGCGCCGAGGTCCGGGCCGCCTCCAGCATGCCGGACGACATGTCGAACCCGACCGCCCGCAACTTCGACTTGCGAAGCTGCCGGCACAGGTCTCCGGTGCCGCAGGCGACGTCGAAGACCAGCGAGCCGGGCTCGAGCCGGAGGCGGTCGACGGTCAGGCGGCGCCACCCCCGATCCATGCCGAAGGTCATGACCCGGTTCACCAGATCGTAGCGGGGGGCGATTGCGTCGAACATCGACCTGACCGCCTGCACCTTCTGCTCCCCGGTCGGAAGTTCCTTGGGAGGGCGGCCCCCTACGCCGGCCACGAGGGCTCCAGGCGCTTCTCGGCCTCGGAGCGGACGGCCAGCTTTTCCGGCTCGGCTCCCACCTTCTCGATGCGGGCCTGAGCGGTGGCCAGAAGAACCCGGCGGAAGTGGTGGGCCACCAGGGCGACGGTTGCGGGCAGCATCTTGCGAAACGCCTCCACGAGCTGGGTGGCCGCCTCCTCGTCCGACGACGCCGAGTCGCGGATCGGCCCCCGCACGTACTCGTCGAACATCGCCACCGCCTTCTCGGCCGTCCGGCGAGCCTGCTGGTCGTGCTCGTGAGCGAGCGCCAGCAGCTCGGAGAGCGGCAGGCCGGTCTCCAGGAGGGTCAACCCGGCTTTGGCTGCCGCGGCGTCCGCCGAGGTGTACCGGGCGACCCCGTCGTGCATCCTGGGCACGAGCAGGTGCTCCCGCTCGATGGCCTGGATCAGGGAGGGCGACACGCCGATGCGCTCTGCGAGCTCGTCGATGGTGAGGAACTCCTCCGCCTGCTCCTCCTCGCCCGGAACCGGGCCCGCCAGGGCCTCTACCAGGGCCTCGTCGGCCTTGTCGAGCTCCCCGTCGAGCAGGCGCCGGATCGAGATGAGGGTGAAGCCCTTGCGCTTGAGGTCGCGGACCTTGCGCAGCCGCTCGAGGTGCTCGGTGGTGTACCAGGCCACCCGGCTCTTGCGCTCCGGTGGCGGTAGCAGGCCCTTGGTCTGGTAGAAGCGGACGGTGTCGACGCTGATGCCGCAGCGGGCGGCCAGCTCGTCGACCCGGTACCTCATGGGGGTGTCACTCATTGGAGCTTCCACTCTACGAGTGATCGGTTCAATAGTCGAATCGGTTGCTCTACGAATTCTAGGTTGGCTCGGGTGTGGCCGGCTGGGTCTGGGTGCCGGTGGAGCCGGAGAGACCGGGATCCATCTCGACTGCCCGGTCGATCTCGGCCTGCCCCTCCTCGATTCGACCCTCCCTTATGAGAAGCAGGCCGAGGTTGTAGCGGGATGCCGCGTGGTCGGGGTGCTCCCGGATCACCCTGCGGTACAGGCCCTCGGCGGCCCGGTTGTTGCCGTTGGCTTCCTCGAGGATGGCCAGGTTGAACAGGGCGGGCAGGAAATTGGCGTCGCTCCTCAACGCCCGCGAGTAGAAGTCCCGGGCCTCGGCGCCGCGGTTGCCGAGCTGCGCCAGCATCCCGAGGTTGAAAAAGGCGAACTTGTTGCTGGGGTCCCGGCGGAGGATGTCCCGGTAGTGGGAGCTTGCTTCGTCGATCCGGCCGGCGTCGATTGCCTCCTCCGCCTGCCGGAACGACCGTTCGTTGGCCGAGAGGGGGCTGCGGGTGACATAGAAGGCGGAGGAGGCAATCGACGCCGGCCGGATCGACGAAGCAAGCTCCCACTACCGGGACATCCTCCGCCGGGACCCCAGCAACAAGTTCGCCTTTTTCAACCTCGGGATGCTGGCGCAGCTCGGCAAC
>DATABX010000444.1:0-8886 GCA_036259335.1 Actinomycetota bacterium | reverse complement strand
GCACCCTCGGTGGGGAAGTCTTCCGCCTCGAAGAACGGGGATTCGGTGTACTGCACGTCGTGGTCCCGGGCGACGGAACGAAACAGCGCCAGGGACGCGTGGTTTCCCGGCGAGACCGTGGCCTCCAGAAACCGGACGCCGGCCGGGTGCAGGCGGACCAGCAGGGCCTCGATCAGCCTTCGGCCCAGGCCGCCTCGCCGGACGCCGGGGGCCACGGCGATCTGCCAGACGAACACGGTGTCGTCCCGGCCCGGCGGGAGGTACCCGGTCAAAAAGCCGTCCAGAGCCCGCCCTGAGCCGGCCACGACACAGGTTTCGGGGAAGTGCCGGCACAGGATCAGGTAGCTATAGGGGGAGTTCAGGTCCAAGCCCGGCGCCTGTCGGGCGAGATCCCACATCGCCGCTCCGTCGGCGACCACGGGGGTCCTTATCCAGACCCCGCCGTCCGGTGCGGGGTCGGGAGCTGGCGCGGATGCAGCAGCGGGATCTACAGGGAAAGGACCTGAATACAAAACCGGGGCCGCTGACCTGTCGAACCGACCGGGGCGCCGGGGCGCCAGCCGGTTGCGGAGGGCAGGGAGCTCCTGAACGACGGAGCTCTAGGGCCTCACGTCACCTCCTCGTGCGACGCCCGGGGGTGGGGGGAGGACAATGCCCAGGCCCGTCGTGGGGCCGGCCGACCGTTTGCTGCACGCGCGAGGGCGTCGTTTTCGCTCATACGGTGAGTTCACCTTATCAACGCTTCGCTCCCGGAAGGCCGTCCGGAGAGATGTTTTGCGCCGAACTGTCGGGTGGGGGACAGTCTTCGCCGCTGCAACCGCCGTCCGGGGGGCTAAACCGGCGCCAGGCCGGCGGGCGGCAGCTCCGCCGCCGTCGAAGCTTTCACTCGCCGGCGGGCGGTCAGGCCGTAGACCACGGTGAACAGCAGGGCGCCGGTCAGCACGATGGTCGGCCCGGATGCGACGTTGAGGTGGTAGCTGGCGATCATCCCGGCGAACCCGCAAACGCCGCCGATCGCGGTTGCCAGCGGCAGCATCCGGGCGAACGAGGAGGTGATCAGGCGGGCCACGACCGCCGGGATCACCACTCCGGCTGCAATCAGGGTCACTCCCATCACGTTCATCGTCGCCAGGATGGAGAGCGCCAGGACGAGCATCAACAGGGCGTCGATGCGTCCGGTTCTAACGCCGGAGGCCGCCGCCACCTCCGGATCGAACGTCGAGAACAGCATCGGGCGGTACTGGAAGAAGATCACCGCCGCGGCGAAGACGGTCACGCCCGTGACCAGCCACACATCCGCCGGACTGACACCCAGGACGTTGCCGAACAGCACTGCGTCGGGATTGCGCCCGGGTGAGCCGAAGATCTGGATAAGCGCCAGCCCGAGCGCGAACGAGGCGGTGGTGATTACGCCGATGGCCGCATCGGACCCGATCGAGCGGCGCCGGGTCACGCGGTTGATCATCAAGGCGGAAGCCAGCCCCCAGATTCCGGCGCCGACGAAGACGTTAACCCCGATGAGCGCGCTGGCGGCGAATCCCCCGAAGATGGCGTGACTCAGGCCGTGCCCGATGTAGCTCATGCCTCTCAGCACCACGAAGACGCCGATCATCCCGCACAGCGCTCCGGCAACCGTCGCCACCGCCAGCCCGTTGCGGAAGAACTCGAACTCGAACGGGCGGAGAAGCTCTTCCATCAGCGGTGAGGGTGCGAGTGGACGGGACGCAGGGGCACCACGTTCGGGCGGTCGTAAGGGTCCAGGACCACCGGGATGCCGGCGTGCTGCAGCACCTCCATGCGGGCGCCGTAGGTGCGCTCCAGCACCTCAGACGTCAGGACCTCGGCCGGCGAACCCCGACCGATCACCTCGTGGTTCAGGCACACGATGGTCGGCAGGTGGGCGGCGATGCCGTTCAGGTCGTGGGTCGTGAGCAGGATGGCGAGTCCGCCCCGGTTCAACTCGTCGAGCAGGTGCAGGACCTCGTGCCGGGTGGTGAGGTCGACGCCGGAGGTCGGCTCGTCCATCAGCAGCAGCTGCGGCCGGCGGATCAGGGCCCGGGCGATGAACACCCGCTGCTGCTGGCCGCCGGAGAGCTCCCGGATGTGCCGGCTCTGCAGGGAGGCGATGCCCAGGCGCTCCAGCACCTCGGCCACCTCGGCCTTCTCCTGCCGGCTGGGCCACGGCAGGATCCTGCCGCCCGAGCGTCCGACCAGCACGCACTCGCCGACCGTGATCGGGAAGTTCCAGTCGATGGTCTCCACCTGCGGCACGTAGGCCACCGACAGGTTCTTCTGCCGGCGGACCGCCCCCGCCACCGGGACGACGGTGCCCAGGAGGGCCCTGAGCAGGGTGGTCTTGCCGGAGCCGGAGGGGCCCACGACGCCGATGAAGTCGTCCGGGCGGACATCGAGGCTGACGTTGACCAGCACCGGCTCTCCGCCGTAGGCGCAGGTGACCCGGTCGACGCCGATCAGCGGTCCGCTCACTGCGGGTACTCCGCTTCGTCCGGGGCGACGTCGGATACGTCGAGGGCCTTCAGCGCAGTTGCATCGCCCCCGAGGGACTCCACCATCGTCACGTAGTCGAACCTCATCAGCCCGAGCCACGAGTGCTCCGGGTCCCCCGGCTCGCCGGGAAGGTCGTCGTCGCGCAGCACGTCCACGTACCGCACGCCGGTCTCCCGGCCGATCTGTGCGAGCACCGGACTGGGGAAGACCTCCGACCCGAAGATCGCCTTGACGTTTTGAGTGCGGACCTGGTCGATCAGGTCGGCCACCTCCCGGGGCGTGGGGTCCTCGAAGTCGGAGACCTGGATGGCGCCGATCACGGTCCAGTCGTAGGTCCGGGCGAAGTAGGCGTAGGCGTCATGGTAGGTCAGCAGCTTGCGGTCCTCACGGGGCACCGTGGCGAAGCTCGCCCGCATCGCCCGGTCCAGCTCGTCGATCCGGGTGGAGAAGGCCTCGTAGTTGGCGGCGTAGTCTGCGGCGTTGCCGGGATCCCGCTCCGACGCCTCGTCCCGGATGATCTCGGCGTAGCGGCGGACCAGAGTCGGGTCGGTCCACAGGTGCGGATTCGGCTTGCCTCCCTCCCGGGGGAACGAGAAGTCGTAGAGGTACTCGTCCTCGGAGATCGCCAGAGCGCCCAGCTCCACGATCTCGGCGCCGTCCTTGAGGTTGTCGGCCGCAAGCTTTTTGGTGGGCTCTTCGAGGACCAAACCGTTCAGAAAAACCACGTCGGCGGTCGAGAGCACCTCGGCCACGCTGGGCGACGGCTCGAAGGTGTGGGAGTTGGTCCCCTCGGGGACCACCCCGGTAATGTCGACCGCGTCCCCGAGCACGTTGGAGGCGATGCTGGTGATGGGGGCGACGGTGGTCACCACCTGGAGGCGGCCGGGGTCGTCGCCGAACTCCGCCCTCGAAGGCGACGCACCTCCGCAGGCGGCCAGCAAAACGAGCGTTCCGAGGGTTGCGGTAAACCGGGAAACCAGCGTCACCCCGCCTCCTTGATTGGATGGCGAGTCTATGGCGAAGAGGTGCTTATTGCAACACGATTGCGATAAGTAGGCAGGCTCGAAGACGACGGTGGAGATTCTGTAACGAACCGGTCCTGCCGTGGACTAAGGACGCATGGTCCCCGAGGTCTCGTTGACCGGGCTGGTGGTCGTCGCAGCGGTTGCCTTTGCGGCGCCGATGCTGCTCGGACTGGCGCCCCGGCTGCGGCTGCCGGCGGTGGTGCTGGAGATCCTCGCCGGCATCGCGATCGGGCCCTCCGGTCTCAACTGGGTCCAGCCGGACGTCGCGATCGAGGTGCTGGGGCTCCTCGGTCTCGCCATGCTGCTGTTCCTGGCCGGCATGGAAATCGAGCCAGAGCGCTTCCGGGGACGCCTGCTGAAGGTTGCGCTGGTGGGGTTCGTCACATCGATCGTCGCCGGCCTGGCCCTCGGGCTGGCACTGAGGACGATTGGATTCGTCGGCAGCCCGATCCTGTTCGCCATCGCCCTCTCCGCCACTTCACTTGGCCTGGTCATCCCGGTGCTGAAAGACTCCCGTCAGGCGGAGACCCAGCTCGGCCAGCTCGTGATCAGCGCCTCCTCGATCGCCGACTTCGGGGCCGTCATCCTGCTTTCCCTTCTGTTCTCGGGCGAGGGGTCCGGTCCGGGAGCGACCGTGATACTGCTGGGTGGCTTTGCGATGCTGGCGGTGGTCATCGGCCTGGCGCTCGCCGGCGCCGGCCGCTCCATGCGAATCTCGCAGACCCTGCTGCGCCTCCAGGACACCACGGCCGAGATCAGGGTCCGGGGCGCCATCCTGCTGATGGTCGGCTTCGCCGCTCTGGCCGAGGGTCTGGGGCTGGAGGTGATCCTGGCCGCCTTCATCGCCGGGGCGGTACTGAAGCTGGTCGACCGGGACGTGATGCTTACCCACCCCAACTTCCGGCTGAAGCTCGAGGCCATCGGCTACGGCTTCGTGATCCCGGTCTTCTTCGTCTCCAGCGGATTGAGGTTCGACGCGGCCGCTCTGTTCGAGAGCGCCTCCTCGCTCGCCCGGGTGCCGGTGTTCCTCGCCGCCCTGCTGCTGGTTCGGGGCCTGCCGGCGCTCGCCTACAGATCGATCGTGGGCCGCCGGGGAGCGCTGGCGGCGGCTCTGCTGCAGGCCACCTCGCTGCCGTTCATCGTGGCCGCCACCCAGATCGGACTCGAGCTCGGAGCGGTCAGCGAGACGAACGCCGCCGCGCTCGTCGGCGCCGGCTTGCTGAGTGTGATCGTCTTTCCGCTCAGCGCCCTGGGAATCCTCAAGGGCACGATGCCGGCGCAACCGTCGGAGACGGTTCCGGCCTGACGCCGGGCAAGTCCGGCTACGGGGTGCGGCCGGACTCCGCGATGAACAGGGTCTGCTCGTCGGCGTCGGGCTCGGTCGGGACGATCGGGCCGAGTGCGCCGTGCTCCCGCCACTCGTCGCCCTTGAGCGCCAGCAGCCGGCGGCCGGCCGCTACGACGTCGGGGTGCAGGGTCTCGTCGATGCCCAGCGCCCGCGCCAGGTCCCAGGTGTGCATGCCGGCGTCGGCGACCCGCTCCAGCAGGTAGTCGGCGGCAAGGGTGGGGCCGGCCGAGAGGTGGACGATGCGCTCCATCGCCCCCGGCTCGAGGGCCGCCGCCACCGCTTCGGCCGATGCCCTGCGGAAGGCGCCCTTCGGGTCGTCGCCCAGCAGGTCGCCGTCGAACCGGTTCCCCACCTGGGCGATGGTCTGTCCGGCCAGCAGGGGAGCAACCCACACCGTCCCGCCCACCAGGTGCTCGACCAGGTCTCTTACGTTCCACTCGGTGTTCGGGGTGGGCAGCTCCCACTGGTCGTCGGCGATCTTGTCGACGTTGGCCACCAGGGCCTCGGAGGCGATGCGGTGAATTTCGGCGATGTCCCGTTCCATCTCGAGTGCCTTAGCGGTCCTCCACCTTCACGTAGTCCCGAGGGCCCGGGCCGATGTACTCGGAGTCGGGGCGGATCAGGCGGTTGTTCTGAAGCTGCTCGATCACGTGAGCGGTCCAGCCGGCGATCCGGGAGGCGGCAAAGATCGGTGTGAACAGCCGCTTGGGGATCCCGAGGTAGTGGTAGACCGCAGCGGCGTAGAAGTCGACGTTCGGGAACAGTCCCTTCTCGGTTTTGACCACCTCGAAGATCTTCTCCGAGATGTCGAACCACTTCATGTCGCCCTTGCGGGCGCCGAGGTCGCGGGCCAGCTCCCTCAAGATCGTAGCCCGGGGATCCTCGCCCTTGTAGACCCGGTGCCCGAACCCCATGATCTTCTCCTTGCGGGCGAGCCGGCCCTTGATGTCCTCCGGCACTGCCTCGACCGAGCCGATCTTCAGGATCATCTCGAACACCTGCTCGTTGGCGCCGCCGTGGAGCGGACCCTTCAGAGTGGCGATGGCCGAGGTCATCGCCGAGTGGATGTCGCTCAGCGTGCCTGCGGTCACGCGGGCGGCGAAGGTGGAGGCGTTCATGGTGTGGTCGGCGTGCATGACCAGGCACTGGTCCATGATCCGGGCATCCTCGTCCGAGGGGTACTCGCCGGTGAGGACGTAGAGCAGGTTGGCGGCGTGACCCAGCTTGGGGTCGGGCTCCACCGGCCACTTCCCACCGCGCAGCCGCTCGTGGCTGGCGATCATCTGGGGGAGCCGGGCCACCAGGCGGATCGCCTTGCGGTAGTTGGCCGCGTGGTTGGTCGAAACCACCCAGCCGTCCGGGTCGTACGCCGACGCGGCGGAGACGAGGGTTCGAAGCATCGACATAGGCGACGTGGTGGAGGCCAGGGTCACCATGAGCTGCCGGGTGAACTCGGAGAGGTCCCGCTCGGCGCTGAGCTGGGCGGTGATCTGCTCGAGCTGGGCCGACGTCGGCAGCTCCCGGTGGTGCAGGAGGTAGATGACCTCCTCGAACGTGCTGTGGTGCACCAGGTCGGTCACGTTGTAGCCGGCGTAGAGCAGGCAGCTGTTCTCGACGTCGATGTCGGAGATCGCCGTCTGAGCGGCTACGACTCCCTCAAGACCTTTTTGCTGATTCAAACCTTCACCCCCTGAACTGCAGCTATAAAGCAGGCGGCCAGCCGGGCGCTGCGGCGACTGGCTTGGCTCCGTACGTTCGAGGGTGTGGTCCACCGCCCCCCGGGCGCAGCAAGCCTGAATTGTAACGAGGCGTCGCCCCACCCCGTTGTGGTGCCCCATTTCGGCGCCGGCAGAACCCGCTCTCGAAGCGAGGACCTGCGCCAGGCCATATCCTACAAGTATTCGTTCCACCCACGGCCAACCGCCGGGTCTGGTCGCTCCGGCGGACCAGCTCGGGCAGTCCAGGCCGGCGCCGGCGGTTTTGTGCAGCTAAAGGGCGCCCGGGCGGAATACGGTCCGTCAACGTTCAAGGAGAATCAAAAGATGGCCCATCGCGTCACGTTCATCCCTGGGGATGGAGTAGGCCCCGAGCTGTCCGACGCCACTCGGCGGGTCCTCGAGGCAACCGGTGTCGAGTTCGACTGGGACGTCCAGCATGCGGGCGCCGACGTGGTCTCCGAGTACGGCACGCCGCTTCCGCAGCAGGTGCTGGACTCCATCCGGGCCAACAAGGTCGCCATCAAGGGGCCGATCACCACCCCGGTGGGGACCGGCTTTCGCTCGGTGAACGTCGAACTGCGCAAGCAGCTGGACCTGTTCGCCTGCCTGCGCCCGTGCAAGAGCTACCCGGGAGTCCGGTCGCGCTACTCCGACGTCGACCTGGTAATCGTCCGTGAGAACCACGAGGACCTGTACGCCGGCATCGAGTTCGAGGTCGGCTCCACCGAGGCGCTCGGGCTCATCGACTACATCGAGGGCGTCTCCGGCCGGCAGATCCGGCAGGACTCGGGGATATCGATCAAGCCCATCTCGGTTTACGGCACCACCCGGATCGTCAGGTTCGCCTTCGAGTACGCCCGGGCCAACAACCGCCGCAAGGTCACCGCGGTCCACAAGTCGAACATCATGAAGTTTTCCGACGGCCTGTTCCTGAAGACCGCCCGCGAGGTCGCCGAGCAGTACCCGGACATCGAGTTCAACGACCGGATCGTCGACAACATGACCATGCAGCTGGTGGCCCACCCGGGCGACTACGACGTGCTGGTGCTGCCCAACCTCTACGGCGACATCGTGAGCGATCTGTGCGCCGGCCTTGTCGGCGGGCTCGGAGTTGCGCCGGGCGGCAACATCGGGGAGGACCTGGCGGTCTTCGAGCCGACCCACGGCTCGGCCCCCAAGTACGCCGGGCAGAACAAGATGAACCCGATGGCGATGATGCTCTCCGGCGTGCTGATGCTCCGGCACCTGGGCGAGGGGGACGCCGCCGACCGCCTGGAGAAGGCGATCGCCGCGGTGATCGCCGAGGGAGCGTCGGTGACCTACGACATGAAGCCCTCGCGCAGCGACCCGACGGCGGTGGGCACCTCGGACGTGGGCGACGCGGTGATCGCGCACCTGTAACGCTCGGGGCTGCGCGGCGGTCGGTTCCCCCGGCGGCGCGAAGCGGAGTGCGCACGCATTAGAGTTACCGGACCGTTAGGAGACTTGAGTCGGCATGCCAAAGATCACTGTTGTAGGCGCGGGGTTCGTCGGCAGGACCACCGCAATGAGGATCGCAGAGTCGAACCTGGCCGACGTGTGCCTGGTCGACGTCATCGAGGGGTGGCCCCAGGGCCTGGCGCTGGATATGCGACACTCGGCCCCGGTCCAGGGCATCGAGGTGCAGGTGGTCGGGACCAACGACTACGCCGACACCGCCGGCTCCGACGTCGTCGTCATCACCGCCGGGCTGCCCCGGGGGCCCGGCATGAGCCGGATGGACCTGCTGGAGAAGAACGCCGCAATCGTCGGCAGCGTCTGCGACCTGATCAAGGAGTCGTCGCCCGACGCGGTGGTGATAGTGGTCACCAACCCGCTGGACGAGATGACGTTTCTGGCCGCCGAACGGACCGGATTTCCCCGGAGCCGGGTCATGGGCATGGCGGGCATCCTGGACTCCTCCCGCCTCGCCGCCAACATCGCCGAGGAGTTGAGCGTCTCGCCTCTGGTGGTCGACGCCATGACCCTCGGCTCCCACGGCGAGCAGATGGTGCCGCTTCCCCGCCAGGCGACGGTGGACGGCCGCCCTCTGACCGAGCTGGTGGACGGCGACACGCTGGAGCGGCTGTTCCAGCGCACCCGTGCCGGGGGCTCGGAGATCGTCGGGCTGCTGAAGAAGGGGAGCGCCTTCTACGCGCCGTCGGCAGCCACCGCCCAGATGTGCCGGGCGATCCTCGACGACTCGGGCGAAGTGCTGCCGGTCTGCGCCTGGGTCACCGGCCAGTACGGCATCCCCGACGTGTACCTG
>DATABX010000443.1:0-1879 GCA_036259335.1 Actinomycetota bacterium | reverse complement strand
CACCTCGTCCTCGCCCCGGGGAGTCGTCCG
Organism: Actinomycetota bacterium; assembly: GCA_036259335.1. Lineage (GTDB taxonomy): Bacteria > Actinomycetota > CADDZG01 > JAHWKV01 > JAHWKV01 > JAJCYE01. Next base: position 1,849 of record DATABX010000443.1, on the reverse strand, counting down.
GAGGCGAACTCTGATCACCAGGGGTCGGAGGGTGGTCGGCATCAACGACGACCTGCTGGTGCCGGAGAAGGCCGGCGACCTGGAGGTGGTTGCGGGCGAAGGAGCACTGCTGCACGCCCTTATGCGGGAGCGCGGCGAATTCATGAACGACATCGTGTCCACCATCCAGGCCGAGCAGGACGAGGTGATCCGCTGCGACCCCAAGGGCAGCGTGGTCCTCACCGGCGGCCCCGGAACCGGCAAGTCGGTAGTCGCCCTGCACCGCACCGCCTACCTGATGTACGAGCGTGCAGCCGAGCTGGAGCGCCTGGGCGTGCTCCTGGTCGGCCCGGGCCGCCGGTTCAGCCGCTACATCAGCCGGGTCCTTCCCTCGTTGGGCGAAACCGCGGTGAACATCAGGTCGGTGTTCGACCTTACGGAGCCTGCGGTGGCCACCGAGCGGGAGCCGCTGGCGGTCGGACGCACCAAGGGCAACCTGGCGATGGTCAAGGTGATGAAGAAGTTCCTCATCCACAGCTATCCCCCGCCGGCGGGCGAGCTGAAGGTGACCATCGGCGGCAACACCGTCCGCCTGCTGCCGGCGAACCTGCGCGCCGCCCGGGACGAGGTGCTGAACTCGCTTCCGTCGGGCTTCAACCGGGCCTCCGACCGGCTCCTGCGGTCCGTCGCCCGGGCGTTCCTTCAGAAATCGGGGCGCCGCAACGTCCGGGCGCAGGAGATCAACTCTCTGGCGCGCACGCTGGCGGAGAACAACGAGGTCCTCGAGGCGCTGGAGGTCCTCCTCCCGCAGCGTCGCGCCGCTCGGGTGTGGGCGGAGATGAAGGACTGGTCCGACGACCTGAAAGCCATCCTGCAAAACCACTTTCCCCGAGCCGAGGCTGAGGCCCTCGTGGCGGAGCTGGGCTCCGGGAACGGCCCCCGGGTAGGCGACCTCCCGCTGATCGACGAGCTGGACTGGCTTTTGGGGCCCTCACCCGTATTTCGCGAAGCGCCGGTGCACGAGGACGACGTCTATGACGAGGTCACGACGCTCCAGGACCGGCTCGACTCCGCCCAGCAGGCGGAATGGGGGGCGACGAAGACCACCGGCTTCGGCCACATCGTGGTCGACGAAGCCCAGGACCTGTCCCCCATGCAGTGGAGGATGCTCGGGCGGCGAGGAGAGGATGCCACGTGGACCATCGTCGGCGACCCGGCCCAGGCAACGCTCGCCACGCCCGACGAGTGGGAGGCCTCACTGTCCCGGGTCCTCAAAGGCAGGCGGGTGACCCGCTTCACCCTCGGAATCAACTACCGGACACCCAGGGAGATCATGGAGTACGCCGCCAAGGCGTCGGGCGTGTCCCTCGGCGACCTTCAGTCCATCCGATCGGGTACGGATCCGGTCTTCTTCAGCTACGACGACGATCCGGCGCCGGCAGTTGCCAGGGGCGTGGAATGGCTGCGCGAGCAGGGAGGATTGGGCTGCTTTGTGACTCTGGAGGAGGGTGGGCTCGGCAGCAAGGTTGAGGAGTTCGAGGTGCTTTCGGCACTCGACGCCAAGGGCCTGGAGTTCGACTACGTGGTGCTGTACCGCCCTGAGGCGATAGATCGGAACTCGCCGGTCGACGCCTCGCTCGTACTCATCGGCGCCACCCGGGCGACTAAGGGACTGGCGGTAATCACCGCCGAGTAGAGCTAGCTTTCGACCAGGTCCTGTTCCGCGCGGTCCTCGGCGGCAACCGCTGCGGCCCAGCCGTTCCCAAGATCCTCCACCGCCAGGTGCAGCTGCCAGCCGCCCAACGGGCGCAGCGGCTCCCACCGGTACCAGCGCAGCTGGGCCATCTCCGCTCCCAGCTCGTCGGGGTGC
>DATABX010000442.1:0-1960 GCA_036259335.1 Actinomycetota bacterium | reverse complement strand
GAGATCACGCTCGATGTAAAGACGCGCACTGAGACGGGCAAAGGCCCGGCCTCCCGCTATCGCGCGGCCGGCCTGGTCCCCGCAGTGCTCTACGGTCCGTCGGTTGAGCCGGTGTCTCTCCTCGTCGACGCCAAGCAGATGAGCCAGGCGCTTCACACCGAGGCCGGCGGCAACGTCCTCATCAACCTGAAGGTGGACGGCCAGTCCCGCCTGACCGTTCCCCGCGAGATCCAGCGGCACCCGATCCGGGGCACCATCCTCCACGTCGACTTCGTGAACGTCGCCCGTGACCAGAAGATCTCGGCCCACGTGCCCGTCCACCTGGTCGGCGAGTCGCACGGCATCAAGGAGGGCGGCGTCCTCGACCAGCACACCCACGAGGTGGAGGTCGAGGCCTTCCCCACCGACGTCCCCACCGCAATCGAGGTGGACATCACCGCCCTCGGAATCGGCGAGACTCTGCACGTCGCCGACATCAAGGCCCCCTCGGGCGTCGAGGTTCTGACGCCCGCGGACCAGATGCTCGCCGCAGTCATCGAGGCGAGGGTCACCGACGTCGAGGCAGCCGACATTGCCGAGGCAGCGGAGGCAGCCGCCGAGGTTGCGGAAGCCGGCGGAGAGGCCGCCTCCGAGGACAGTGGCACCTCCGAAGAGTCCTAGCCGCTTCCAGACTTCCGGCAGGACGCCGTAGTAAGACTTTTTTCCTCCAAACCCAAGGACTCCCAAATGTCCCCTGCGGAATCCGCATGGCTCGTCGTGGGCCTGGGGAACCCCGGCACCAAGTACGAGTACACCAGGCACAACGCCGGGGCCCGGGCGGTTGAGCGGCTGGCCAAAAAATTCGGCGCCAGGATGCGCTCCACCCGGTCGGTCGCCTACATGGGCGAAGCCCTCGACGGCGACGTCAAGCTCTACCTCGCCCGCCCGCTCACCTACATGAACGAGAGCGGCCGGGCGGTCGCAGCCCTCGCCCACCTCAAAGGCATTCCTGCGGAGCGGGTGGTGATCCTGCACGACGAGATCGACCTGCCCGCCGGGGCGCTCAAGGTGAAGATCGGCGGCGGAAGCGCCGGTAATAAGGGAATTGAATCGGTGGCCAGGTCGTTGGGAACTCGGGACTTCTACCGGGTCCGCATCGGCGTGGGCCGGCCTCCGCACCCGTTCCAGCAGCCGGCCGACTTCGTGCTGGAGCAGATGTCCAAGGAAGCCGCCCTGGAGATGTTCGCCCTCGAGGAGCGGGCCGGGGAGGCGGCGCTGTCGCTGGTCCACGACGGGCTCGACGCGACGAGAAACAAGTTCAACACCTCAACCGGAGCTTCGAAGACCGAACCATGAACGACCTGCTGAAGGCCTGGGAACCCTCGGGGCTGCTCGACCAGCTGCTGGACAACGGCGGCGGAGGAGTGGCCGAGGTCGCGCGCGCCTTTACGGTGGCCGGCCTGGCCGGCAAGGCCCCGGTCCTGCTGGTGGTGCTGCCCCGCAGCCGGGACGCCGAGCACTTCACCGAGGCCCTAAAGGTCTGGATGGACCCGGCCGAGGTGGCTCTGTTCCCTGCCTGGGAGGTCGTTCCGGGCGAGGCGATGTCGCCGACGCTGCAGACCATGGGCCTCAGGGTGAAGCTGCTGCGCGACCTGAAGGCGGGCCGGCCTCCGAAGGTGATCGTCGCCTCGGTGCGGGCGGTGGTGCAGGCGGTGGAGGAGCCCCCGAGCGGGGTGATCACCCTGGCGGTCGGCTCCGAGGTCTCCTTGGAGGACACCGTGGCCCGACTGGTGGACTACGGGTTCGAGCGCAACTACCTGGTCGAGCGGCCGGGCGAGTTTTCAGTGCGCGGCGGCCTGCTGGACGTCTTCCCGCCCGACCGGTCGGACCCGGTCCGGGCGGAGTTCTTCGGCGACGAGGTCAGCGACCTGCGAAGCTTCGCCGTCTCGAGCCAGCGCAGCGGCGGGCACCTGGAGGCCAT
>DATABX010000441.1:0-2090 GCA_036259335.1 Actinomycetota bacterium | reverse complement strand
GACACCCCCACGAGCGACGCCAGGCCGGCCAGGACCTTGCGCGAGTCGAAGTACTCCTCGGCGAGCATCCGGGCGCGGGCCGAGTGGGTGCGGTAGTCGCCGGTGATCCGGGCCGCCCCGTCCGCCGCTTCGGCGAGGGTGCCGAAGGTGACCAGGCCCTCGCCGGTCGGCAGGGTCTCGGACAGGCCGGTCTCCTGCGCCAGCACCGGCTTGCCGCTGGCCAGAAAGCACACGCTGCGGTCGCTTATCCACCCGCTGCGGGTGCGCACGTACATCCCCTTGGCCACACCGAACTCGGCCATCGCCTCCTGGACGTAGCGGCGGTAGGTCCAGGGGTCCCCCGCGGCCTCCCGCGGGTCCTCGAGGCCCCAGCCGCCCTGGGTGAGCAGCGTTCGGTCTGCCGCGTCCTCCGGGTCGATCTCCATCGCCAGCCGGAAGCGCCCCCCGGCCAGGCGGGGCAGGTCGGCGAACCGGCGGAACTCGTGGACTCGAAGCCCGAACCTCGTCCCCTCGAAGTCGACCGGCTCGAACGGCCCGCGCCAGCTCCCCACGCTGGTGAACCCCTCCCGGCGGAATCCGGTCGCCGGCCAGCGGTCCAGCACGACCGGCGGCCGGGTCGGCGTCCAGTCGATGCCCGCCTCCGGGATCGTGCACCCCGGCTTGCCGAGATTTCCGCCCACCGTGAGGTACAGGTCGTGGCCCCCGAAGATGTCGGCCAGGCCGCTCTGCTTCCACATCTGCCCGAAGCCGGGGTCGATGTCCAGGAACACCTTGGTGCGGGCTGCCTCCAGCACCTCGGGCACGTCGACGAACCCCATGACGTTCAGGAACAGCTCCGACTCGCCGACCCGCCGCAGCACCTCGGACCGCGGCATGCCGAGCGTCCGGCGGCCCCCCTCGATCAGCAGGGCGAACCTGCCGTGGAGCCCGGCCTCGCGCATGGTCGCGTTGAGGTACCGCCAGTTGACCGACCGCTCCACCGGGCAGCCCCGACCGGCGGCGTCCACGGCCATCCCGGGGTCCAGCCGGTCCAGGAACAGCACCTCGTACCCGAGATCGCGAAAGCCCAAAAGGTACTGCAGCAGCACCCAGCTGTGGCCGCCGTAGTGGGGTCGCTGGGCCAGGGACCCGCCGACCACAACCAGGGGCTGGTGCGCGCTCATCTCGGGGGGACCGCTCCTGCCAGGGCCGGCTCCGGGGCCTCCCGCTTGCCGGGCAGGGCCATCCGGTGGCTCAGGCCGTTGGCCTCCAGGAAGTGCAGCATCAGCCGGTAGCACTGCTCGTAGCGCCGCTGCGCCGGGCGCCAGTCCTGGGCGGCGAAGTCCACGTCCGGGTCGATGGCGTCCACCGGGCTGTTGGGAAGCTGCAGCAGCTCGACGATCTCCCGAGTGCGTTCGTCGTAGGTCAGGTAGTAGGCCGGGGTGCCGTTCGCCAGCGCCAGCAGGTTGCCGTGCAGACGGCAGCCGACCATCAGGTCGACCGACCGGTACCGGGCGATCATCTCGTCGACGTCCCAGGAGAAGTAGGAGTTCTCCAGCATCCAGTCGACCAGCTCCGGGCCGTGGTGGCGGTCGAACTGGTCGTGGACCTCGCTGCGGAAGGCGGCCGCGTCCATCGGCCGGCGCCGGAGCACCTGCAGCCGGCGGCCGGGCACCGGCTCCATGCGGGCTTCGAACTCGGCCCCCCACCGGGTGGCCTGGATCCAGCGCTGGAGGGCGACCTCCTCGCCCTGGGCGAAGACCGTGGTCCGGTCGGAGCGCCGGCGCAGCAGGTCCATCGCCCCGAACTGCGCCCGGCTCATCTCGCCCCGGGTGGTGTAGAGGGTCTTGCGGAAGGTGAATCCGGTGTGCCGGTAGCCGGCCGGCTTCAGCTCCAGCGCCGGCTTCCGGGACCAGAACAGGGTCGGGCAGCCGGTGACGATGGTGTTGTCGATGCCGATCCCGTGCAGCGCCTCGGCGGTGGAGGGCCCCCGCAGCGCCAGGAGGGAGCAGGAACCGGCGATCCGCTTCAGTGCCTCGCGCTCCTCGGGGGCGAAGGTCGGGCGCTGGCCGGCCGGCATCTGCAGCCCGGCGCCGAACATCACTATCGGG
>DATABX010000440.1:0-6699 GCA_036259335.1 Actinomycetota bacterium | reverse complement strand
CGCGTCAACCAGCCACCTTCCCCATGTGGCGGCCAGCGGGCTGGTGCACGTGCTCGCCGGCTTCGATCCGTCGGTGGCGGGGCGGCTGGTCGGAACCGGCTTTCTGGACACAACCCGGATTGCCCGCTCGAACCCGAACCTATGGGCCGACATCACGCTGCACAACCGCACCGAGGTCAGCCGGTCGATCGGCGAGATGGTCCACCGCCTGCAGGCGGTGAGGGAGGCGATCAGCGACGGCGATCGTGAGGGCGTGCTGGCCTTTTTCGCCGACGCCTGCCGGCTGATGGAGGACTCGCTGCCGGCCCATCCGGCGGCTCCGCCGGCAACCACCCGGGTGATCTCGTTCCACAACGCCCGGGCTATCCCGGTGACGACCGAGCTGGGAGGGGTGCACTGATGCGTTCGGAATCGATTGCGGGCGTAGTCCCGCTGGGCGGCGACCTCTCATCGGCGGTCGCCGACATCCTGTCCCGCCTGCGAGTCCGGCACGCCTTCGGCGTGTCCGGGGGCGGCATCGGAAGGGTGTGGAGAGCCCTGCTGGACCATCCGCAGATCCAGACCCTGCACTTCCGCCACGAGGCCGGCGCCGCCTTTGCCGCGGTGGAGGCCTCGGTGGAGCGGGACGGCCCGGTGGCGGTGTTCTGCACCACCGGACCCGGGATCACGAACACGCTCACCGGCCTGGCGGCAGCCCGGGCGGAGGGAGCCAAGGTGATTCTGATCTCCCCGCGCACCTCGGCGGGGCAGCGGGGACGGGGGGCGGTGCAGGAGACGCCGATGCCGTCGGCCGACTTCTTCACACCTGGCTGGCTGTTCGACGAGGTGTTCCTGCTGGAGTCGGCCGATGAGCTCGACTCGGTCGCCGCCCGCCTGCAGCACGGGTTCCGGCGGACCGGGGCTTACGTTGCGCACCTCAGCCTGCCGGTCAGCCTCCAGAACACGCCGGTCCGGCAACTGCCCCAGCCACCCGCGCGCTACCGCCTGACCGTTCCCGCTCCCGACCCTTCGGCGGTCGACGAAGTCGTCGATCTGCTGGCGACCAGGCGGGCGGTTCTGTGGGTGGGCCACGGCGCCCGTCACGCCGTCCGGCAGATCCGGGCGCTGGTCGACCTGACCGGGGCGCCGGTTCTGGCCACCCCCCGGGGGAAGGGCATCGTGGAGGAGGACCACCCTCAGTTCGCCATGGTCACCGGTCTGGGGGGGCACCCCGAAAACCTGCCCGCCCTGGACGCCTACGCTCCGGAGTTCGCACTGGTTCTGGGCACCCGGCTGGGCGAGCCGTCGTCGGGGTGGGACGAACGGCTGGTGCCGCCCGGGGGCCTGGTCCACGTCGACGTCGACCCGGCGGTCCCCGGCACGGTTTTCGCCGGATCGGTTCTGGCCATCCAGGCCGAGATCGGCGCCTTCCTCGACCAGGTCATCGCACGGGCGGAAGCGATCCCCCACCGGGGGTTCACCTGTCCACGGCCGCACCCCTCCCACCTGGGGCTGGCCGGCGCCCGGCCGGTTGCACCGCAAGCCCTGATGTCGGCGATCCAGCGGCTGGCGGCGGACAGGGACGTCCCGATCCTCGTCGAACCGGGCAGCGCCATGGCCTGGGCCGCCCACCTGCTGATGATGCGCCGTCCCGGGCAGCTGCGTATCGTCGGCAGCTTCGGTTCGATGGGCCACATGGCCTGCGGCGTCATCGGGACGGCTCTGGCGGCCCGGCGGCCGGCACTGTGCCTGACCGGGGATGGCTCGATGCTGATGAACAACGAGATCGGCACCGCGGTGGAGTACGGCATCCCGGCGGTGTGGGTGGTGCTCAACAACGCTCGCTACCAGATGTGTGAGAGGGGCATGGGGTTCGGTCCCGATGAGACCCACGCCCGCTTCACCCGATGCGACTTCGTCCAGGTCGCCCGCGGCATGGGGGCGGACGCGGTGGCCGTGAGGCACGAGGCGGATCTCGAGCCGGCGCTGCGGCAAGCCCTGAGCGCCGGAGGGCCATTCCTGGTGGACGTGGAGTGCGACCCGGAGGCGACGCCGCCGTTCGAGTCCCGCCTGAAAACCCTCGTCCGGTGAATCCGTCCGCCCTCGAGGGCTTCCCGGCACCGGAGGGGTTGAAGCTGCCTCCGGCTCGGGCGCTGATGTCGCTGCTGAGCCGGGCCGAGTCGATCGGAGCGCCATGGTCACGGTTCGCCCGGGCGCTGATGAGCGACGGGCGGCTCGATCCGCAGCTGCGCGAGTTGGTGGTCCTGCGGGTGGCGTTCCGGCGAAAGTGTGCCTACGTCCTGGCCGGGCACCTGCAGATCGCCGCCCACTGCGGGCTCAGCCGGGAGCGTATCGACGCGGCGACCGGCGCCGCGTCGATCGAGCAGGCGGGCGGGACCGGTGCCGCGGTTATAAGAGCGGCCGACGAGCTGGTGGATTACGGCCGGATGGCGCCGGCCACGCGGGCTCAACTGGAGGAGTTCCTGGGACACGAGGAGCTGATCGAGATCGCCATGCTGGCCGGCCAGTACGTGATGGTCGGCATGCTGTGCCAGACGTTCGACCTGATACCCGAACCGGCCGGCGGGAGCTAGCGATAGCCGGTGCCGCCCTGCAGAGGACTCAACACTGGAGCGGGACGGCGCTCAAATCACCTCGTCTCAACGCCGGTCACCCGACCTTCTGGCACACCGTCGGCTAGTTCAGGTACCGTCCCCCGCTACCGGCGCTCTTGCGTCTCCCTTGGAACCAACTTCGCAATCTACGTGCTGCTGCTGAATTTACGCTGAAAGGGTCCGATCCCGGGCGATCCGCGCGTCGAAGACCTCGGCAGCGAGGCTCATCGCCTGCGGCAGCAGCAGCGCCTTGCCCTCACGCCTGAATGATTCAACTTTGCCCGGGTCGAGCTCGGCGGCCACCCGATAGACAACTCCCTCGACCCGCTTTCGGTCGTGGGGAGACAGCCGAATCCCGGTCTTCTCGGTGAGGCTCTGCGCCACTACGTCGAGCATCAGGCAGTCGTCCCAACGGCCCAGGCAGGCGGCCTCCTCGGCTCCCATGGCTGTCGCGATGATCATGGGCCAGATGTGGCCCATCTGACTGTTGACCGCGATCGACTCTCGCAGGGCCCGGGCAGCAGCCGCCCGGTCCCCGGCCCAAACCTCGAGTAGACCCAAGAAGCAGAACCCCAGGGGGAGTCCGCCGAGATCGCCCAGGTCCCGCGACATTTGCAGGCCGTCGAGCACCTCCTGCCGGCCCTCGTCGGGATGCCCCAGGCCGGCGGTGGCCAGCCCGATGACCCGCTTCGAGTGAGCGATCATCGTCATGTGGTTGGCCTGCTCGAAGACCTCTAGCGCCTCGATCGCCTTCTGGAAGTGGTCCAATTCGTCCCCGGAGTGCCACGCAATCCCGCTGTGGGTCGACAGGTTGAGACCCAGACCGGGCAGGTCGCCCACCGACCGGAACAGCCGGGCTCCCTCCTCCAGGTGAGCTTTCAACAGACGGTAGTCCCCTCCTCCCCACATCCGGGCACCCGCCAGACCGGTGTGGACCATCGCCTCCAGAGCTGCGGTTTCGGCGGCCGGGCCACCGCCGGCCGTGATCAGCGGGATCGCTTCGAGCAGCGACGACTCGGTTCGGTAGGGGTTGCCCGCCCACCAGGCCAGATGCGATGCGGCCACCAGCGCCTTCGCCCGCAGCAGAGGGGGTGCGGGTCCGTCAACCGCCAGGGCGCTCTCCACCGCGGCCGATCCCTCCACGAACATCCCCCGGGCGGCCCAGTACCACCACAAGGAGCTGGTGAGAAGGAGCGCGGTCTCGGCGTCGCCCGACTCCACCACCCAGGACAGGGCTTTGACGATGTTGGGATAGGCGTCGGTCAGCCGGTCGAACCAGGCGGCCTCCTCGGCGCCCTTCAGGTTGATCTCGCTTTTGACCGCCAGGCCGGCGAAGTGGCGGGCGTGGCGGGCCGCCTGAGCCGCCTGCTCGCCCCGGCGCAGAAGCAGGGTGGCCGCGAACTGGCGCACCGGCTCGAGCATGCGCCACCGGTCCGGTCCGAGGATCTTGATCAACGAGGCCTCGGCGAGCCGCGCCAGCCCGGCGCCGACGTCGTACTTCTCCCCCTCCGGAACCGCCGCGCGAGCGTCCTCGCGGGAGAAGCCGCCGTTCAGCGAGCACAGCCGCTCGAAGAAGCGGGCGTCTGCTTCGCCGAGAAACCGGTAGCTCACGTTCAGCGCCAGCTCGATCGACCGGTGCCGGCCCCGGCCACCGTGGGCAGCATCGAGCAGCGGCAGGAATGCCCCGTCCGGGAGGGCGGACAAAGAGATCGATGCTCCGGCAAGCCCCATCGCGCGAACCATGGAGGCGGCGCACTCGATCGCCAGCGGCACACAGTCGAGCATCCCGCAGAGCTGCCGGACGCGGGGGTCGTTCGGATCTTCCCGCTCCTGCGGGTCGGGGTAGGCCAGTGCGACCAGGAGCTCGGCGGCGTCGGCCACCGTCAGCTCCGGAACGTCGTAGACGACCTCCTCGGGGATGCCCAGCGCTATCCGGCTGGTGGTAAGCAGCCTTACGCCGGGGCACGAGGCGGCCAGCCTGCGGCAGAGCCGCCTCACGAGCTCGAGCAGCTCCTCGCAGTTGTCCAGGACCACCAGCCGCTCGCTGCTTCGCAGCCTGTTCACCAGAGTGTCCTCGGGACGCTGGTAGGGCTGAGGGATGAATCCGAGGCTTCTCACGATCAGCGAAACCGGGTCGGCGTGCCGGTCGGCCTCGGCGAGGTCCACCAGCGACGCCCCCTCCGCCAGCTCTCCGGCGAAGTGGTCGGCGAGAGCTCGTGCGACCCGGGTCTTGCCGATCCCTCCCGGTCCGTGCAGGGTCACCAGCCGGTGCTCTCCGATAAGCTTCACCACCTCGGCGAGCGCCGACTCCCGCCCGACGATCGGCAGGTCAGAGGTCGGGGGCCCGGACGGATCCGGTTCCTCGCCTTCACCCATCTGCCAGACGCCGTCTTCGTACGGGGTGAGCAAGCCCTTCAGCCGGGCGGTCGACGCACTTTCGTACACCGAGGCCGACACCAGGATCTGCCGCTCGCGGGCCCGGTCGGCCAGCTGGAGAAGCCGTACGGCGTCCGAGATCGATCCACCGGCCTCGACGTGGCCGACGGCTCCCCCGAACAGGGGCGGGGCTTCGTCGTCCAGGTTGGTGAGGAGGTCCGCGGCCGCCCGCAGTGCCGAGCCGGCGCCGGAGAACGAGGCCAGCAGCATGCCGTGCGACAGCTGGTGGAGATGCCCGCCGAACCGGTTGACGGTGATCACCAGGGTAGCCATTGCCAGCTCGCTCGGCTCACCGACCCGCAGCGCAAAACCCACCGGCTGGCCCTGGACGGACCAGATGGAGAAGGCCTGGTCGGGCCCCGGCGAGGTATCGAGGGCAGCTTCGATCCGCTCCAGCGCAGAGGTGGCGGCGTTGCGGAGGGTGTACAGCTCCTCCACCTGCTCGCTTGCCCGGATGCCCGGCGAGATGTCGGGCAGGTCGCCGGCGGCGTTCTCGAGCGCCCGGGCCAGCAGCAGCTGCGCAGCCGCCGGCTCGCAGCTTTCGAGCAGGAGCCCGGCCGAGGCGAGGCGGCGGAAGATCGCCACGTCCAGCTGCGACGGCGAGATGAACAACCCGTACTCTCCGTTGCGAGTCACGATGATGCTGCGGTCGGCATCGCCCAGCGCCAGGCGAAGCCGCTTGATGAGGTCCTGAAGGCTGTTCAGCGGGTTGGCGGGAAGCGACTCACCCCACAGGTGGTCGACGAGGATGTCGGGCGGAACGGTGGAGTTCGCCGAGAGCATCAGCAGGCTCAGAACCTGCTGCTGCTTGCGACCCAGATGGATCTCGTTCTTGCTGGGGCCCAGAACCCGAACTCCCCCGAAGAGGGAGAATTCCAACAATCTCGTCACTCCTCCCTATCGCTTCACCGGTCCTGTGGCCCCCCGCCGGCGACTAAATTTGCCTCAGGATACAACCCGGTTTGCCGGGCGGGAAGGGATTGAGGTTAACGGGGTTAAGCAAAAAATCCCCCCGCAGAAGACGAACCCGGATACGTTTTCGGATACGGGTCGTTTCTGTCCCTTGGCAGGGTTGAAGTACCCTCCGGCGGCGGGGAATGAACGCCGGGTTTGTATAGTTGTCGGACACCGGGCTCGGATAGCTCCTGCGGGCGTGGCGGAATGGCAGACGCGCAGGATTTAGGATCCTGTGGGCATAGCCCGTGGAGGTTCAAGTCCTCTCGCCCGCACTCCCCCGGCCCCCAGGGCCGGGGCACGGAGCACGACTCAGTAAATGTCCGAGCGGTGCAAGCGCCCGGCCAGCTGTCTCAGGGCCTTGCCGCGATGGCTGATGCCGTGCTTGAAGTCCAGCGGCAGCTCGCCGAAGGTCAACCTCTCCTCCTGCTCGTCCGGGACGAACCAGGGGTCGTAGCCGAAGCCGTTCGTTCCCCGGGGCGCCAAGGCGATGCGGCCCTCGCAGGTCCCTTCGCCGATGAACTGCGTCCCGTTGGGCAGCAGCAACACCGTGACGCACCGGTACCGGGCGGTCCGCCGTTCGTCCGGCACACCGGCAAGCAGCTCGGCCATCCGGGCGTTGTTCTGGTCGTCGGTTGCACCCGGCCCGGCGAAGCGGGCCGAGCGCACTCCGGGCGCCCCGTCCAGGGCGTCGATCTCGATCCCCGAGTCGTCG
>DATABX010000439.1:0-2500 GCA_036259335.1 Actinomycetota bacterium | reverse complement strand
GGGGACCGGACGATCGCCGAGCTGGAGGGCTACGCCGCAGTCAGCGGCATTCCGCTCTACGAGGCGATCGAGACCGCCGAGCACAACCCGGCGATCGCCAAGCGGACCCTCGGCGGCCTGCAGGCGTTCACGAGCCTGATGAACGAGCTCCAGGCCTACCGCCGGGACGGGGCGTCGGTCCGGGACATCGTGCAGGTCACCTGGGAGCGGTCGGGGTACATGGCGGAGCTGGAGTCGGAGCGGTCGATCGAGTCGCTGGGCCGGGTGGAGAACCTGAAGGAGCTTGCGGGGGTGGCGGCGGAGTTCGCCGACCGGGTCCCCGACGGCACGCTGGAGGACTTTTTGGCCCAGACGTCGCTGGTCAGCGAGCAGGACGAGTACGACGAGGAGGAGTCCACCGTCACCTTGATGACGCTGCACAACGCCAAGGGACTGGAGTTGCCGATCGTGTTCCTGTCCGGCCTGGAGGAGGGGGTCTTCCCGCACATGCGGTCGCTGACCGAGCCCGACGAGCTCGAGGAGGAGCGGCGGCTGGCCTACGTCGGCATCACCCGCGCCCGCCAGCGGCTGTACCTCACCCACTCCTGGAGCCGCTCGCTGTGGGGCGGGGTCAACTACAACCCTCCCTCGCGCTTTTTGAAGGAGATCCCCGAGGAGCTGGTGAGGCGGATGGGCGAAAAGCCCCGGCGTACCGGCGGCTTCAACGACTCCGGGGGCTACTCCAGGGGCGGCGGCTACTCCGGCGGCGGGGGCGGCGGGAACCGGTACCCGTCACGGCCGGTGCCCACCTCGTCGGTCCGGTATCCCAACATGGAGCGAGCTACCGCCGGGTGGCGGGTGGGCCAGGAGGTGTCGCACACCCGGTGGGGGACCGGGGTGATCACCGCCCTTGCCGGTTCGGGCGAGAAGGCGGAAGCCAAGATCTGGTTCAGCGACATCGGTGAGAAGACCCTCCTGCTGGCGTACGCGCCGATCAAGCCGACCGACTGACCCGCCGGTCCTGTCACCGGCGCTCCCTAGAATCGGTGCGTGACCGACCGCCTTCAACGTCTCCTGTTCCACCCACTGTGCGAGTACGTATTGGGACCAGGACTTCTCCTTCTGGCCGGACTGGCGAGCGGTTGGGAAAGCAAAGTGGCAATCGCGGTGCCCGGATTCCTTTTGGTGGCTGGCAGCCGCTACTTCGGCGAGCGTGCTCGGGAGCGCTCGGACGCCCGGGCGATGATCTTTCAGCTGCTCGCGGTCACGGTTAACACCGTGGAGGCCGCACGGCCGGCGCCGGCCGACCGGTCGCTGCGGGCCAATCTCATGCTGATCGACCGGGAGCAGAACGCGTTGCGCATGGCCTACCACACGACCGGCTACAGTCCGGGAGAGCTCAAGCTACCGTGGCATCTCGGCCAGGGTTGCGCCGGTGAGGCGTGGCAGCGGCGGGCGACGATAATCGCGCCCGAAGGCAGCGAGCTGCCGGTATCGGTAAAGGACGCAGACAAGACCGACCGGCCCTGGAACATGACCTCGGAGCAGCTGAGGATGACGGCTCTCACGATCAGCTCGGTGCTGTCGGTCCCCGTGTTTCTGCCCGGGGGGCCGCTGGTGGGCGTCCTGACGCTGGACGACTCCAAGAGGCTCGACGAATCGAGACTGGGAACCCCGGAGGTCCAGCAGGCGGCGGAGGCAGTCGCATCCGATATCGGCGCGTTGTTGAAGAAGGCGGGAACCGACATACCGGAGAGCATCGAATGACGCGAGAATGGGAACATCTGCGGGAAGTCGTTCTGCAGGGCGAAAGGAGTTCAGGTGGAGAACTCGAGCGACGTTAGCGGAAACACCTCCGCCGAAGCGTTGGTGAATGAGATCCGCAGGGAGACTGCCCGCTGGGCCGAGACCAAGGCCGTCCGGAAGATCCTGCTGCGGGGCGTCGACGTCCGGCGCAAGCCGAAGCCGGCCTAAGCTTCGCTCTCGCCTCCGGTGCCCGCCGGGAGTGCCTCGTCGGGACCGGCTTCATCCGCCGGGTCACCGCTGTTCGCCTGGTCTGAGCCCTTCCGGCGCCTGACCAGCGCTACCGTTCCGGCCCCGAGCACGAGCACCAGGCCGACCGGCACCAGGACCCCGCCCGACCCGGCAACCGCCGCAGCCTCCGGCAGGTCGCTTTGCAGCTCCTCGGTGATCGTCCAGTCGGCGTCCATGCCGATGGCGGCACCCGACAGCGCGTTGACCTCGGGAACCAGGTGGGGGACCAGCACCTCGGGGATCGGGTAGACGTTGCCGGTCAGCCGGGCGTTGGCCGTGACCTCGGAGCGGGTCAACACCCCGGTCGACCGGTCGAGAGTGCTCGCATGGTTCATCTGGATCGGTCCGGTCAGGTTGAGCGAGACGATGTCCGGGTTCCTCTCCGGGACCTTGCAGGAGGCCAGGCCGAGCAGCACAAGGCACCCGAGTGCCAGGCGCAGCCCCCGGCGCCGGCGCCGGACCGGTCGGGGCGTGACCCGGCGCCGGG
>DATABX010000438.1:0-4270 GCA_036259335.1 Actinomycetota bacterium | reverse complement strand
GTCGAGGTAGGCGTTGCCGTCGACGTCGAACAACCGGACGCCCTCGGCCCGCTCGATGACCACCGGGTCCGACTCGAAGTACCCCTTCATCTGGGTGAAGGGGTTCCACAGGTGGCGCCGGTTGGCCTCGATCAAGGCCTGGTAGGACCGGGAATGCGGTGCGTCTAGACTCACGGTTCGTCGATCGTACCGCTTGAGACCACCCCTTCTTCGCGTCAGGAGAGACCACGGCCACCTTTGTCCTGATCCACGGAGCCTGGCACGGCGCGTGGTGCTGGGAGCGGGTCACCCCGCTGCTGGAGAGCCGGGGCCACACCGTCCGATGTCCGGATCTCCCGGGCCACGGCGGCGACCTCACTCCCCGGGCAGAGGTGACAATGAGGAGCTACACCGACCACGTCGCCGGTCTTCTCGATGGGCTCGACGAGCCTGCAGTTCTGGTGGGTCACAGCTTCGGCGGGGCCGTCGTCTCGCAGACCATCGAGTTCCGCCCCGAGGCGGTGAAGCTGGCGGTCTACGTGTGCGCCTTCTTGTTGCGCGACCGACAGTCGGTCTGGCGCCACGGCTTTCCATCACCGAGGGCGCAGCAGCGGGGGGTTCTGGTTCCGGAGAACCTGATCCTGGACGAGGCGGCAGGGACGCTGGATTTGAGGCGGGATGTCGTGGGCGAAGGCCTGTACCATGACTGCCCCGCCGGCGACCGGGCTCGCGCGCTGGCGCGCTGGGCGCCGGAGCCGCTCTCTCCGCTTCGGACGACACTCGCTCTAACCGACCAACGGTTCGGCCGGGTCGCTCGCTCCTACGTCTTCTGCGCCGGGGACCGGGTCATCCCGATACAAGCCCAGAACAGGATGTGCCGGCTGACGCCGTGCGATCCGGTCGTCTCCCTGGCGTCCGGCCACTCACCGTTCTTCGCGATGCCCTCGGAGCTGGCTGCGGCACTCGAGCTGCTCGGGGCCGGCGGCGAAAGTTAGCAGGCTTGTTGAAGTTCTCCGATCCGCGCCGGTCGATTGCACGATCCATCCGAGCCGGACGACAACTATGGGTTGTGGTACTCGAGGAACCACTCGGCGAACTTGTTGATCCCGTACTCAAACGATGCCCGGGGCCGGAAACCTGTGGCCTCCTGAAGGTCGCCTACCTCGGCGTGGGTCGCCGGCATATCGGCGGACCGGGCCGGCTGGTGATCGCGCACCGCCCGGACGCCCAGTAGCTCCTCCAGGCACCGGATCAACTCGTTCACCGTCACCTGGACGCCGTGGCCTATGTTGTACAGGCGGAAGGGCGCCCGGCTGGTAGCGGGGTCCGCCTTCTCGGGTGTCCAGGAGTCGTCGGCAACCGGGGGCCGCCGTGCAACCTCGACCACGCCTTCCACGATGTCGTCGATGAAGGTGAAGTCCCGCTGCTGGCTGCCGTCTCCGTAGATGGTGATCGGCTCGCCCCGGGTCATCGCCCCGGCGAAGGCGTAGTAGGCCATGTCCGGCCTACCCCAGGGCCCGTAGACGGTGAAGAACCTCAGCCCGGTCGCCGGCAGCCCGAACTGGTGGCTGTAGGTGTGGGCCATCAGCTCGTTGGAGCGCTTGGTCGCGGCGTAGAGGCTGACCGGGTGGTCAACCGGGTCGTGCACCGAGAACGGCAGCCGGCTGTTGGCGCCGTAAACCGAGCTGGACGACGCGTACACCAGGTGCCCGACCGCCGCATGCCGGCACGCCTCCAGGACGTTCATCGTGGCAACGACGTTGTTCTGGATGTAGGCCATCGGGTCGGTGAGCGACCGGGCGATTCCCGGCTGGGCGGCCAGGTGGACGACCGTTGAGGGGCGGTGCCGGGCGAACAGCTCCCCGGTTCCGGCGCCGTCGGTCAGGTCGAGGCGGTAGAAGTCGAAGTTCTTGCACTCCTCCAGCCGCCCGACCCTGGCACGCTTGAGAGCCGGGTCGTAGTACGCATTGAAGCTGTCGACGGCAACCACCCGCTCCCCGGCCTCCAGAAGGGCCCGGCTGACCGCGGCACCGATAAAGCCCGCAGCCCCGGTGACCAGCCACGGACCGGGGTTCACAGAGCCCTCTCGGGCGGCGTGGGAGCAGACCGGCTAACGGTAGCGGTCCTCCAGAGCCTGGTGGCGCTCGAGGTCGACGATCGGCTCGAATCCGCCAAACGACACCATCATGTCCTGGTGGTCCCGCACCGTGCCCTCCCGGCGCAGCACCGCCAGCACCTCTTCGACCGCCTTCGCGGCGGCGAACAGGGCGGTGAGGGGCGTGACGATCAGGTCGTAGCCCAGGTCGTGTAGCTCGGACTCGCTGAGCAGCGGCGTCCGGCCGCCCTCGATCATGTTGGCCACCCGGACGACGCCGGGGACCTCGTTTGCCACCCGCTCCAGCGACTCGACGTCGGGCGGAGCCTCGACGAAGATCGCATCGACCCCCAGGTCCCGGGCCCGCCTGGCGCGATCGATCGCGTCCTCGATCCCTCGGGTGCTGAGAGCATCGGTGCGGGCGACCAGGAACAGATCCACCCCCCTCTCCCGCTGGTCGACCACCGCCTTCAGCTTGGCCAGCCACTCCTCCGTCTCGACGACGCGCTTGCCGGCGAAGTGTCCGCACTTCTTGGGCCACACCTGGTCCTCGAGGAAGATGCCGGCCGCGCCGGCGCCGTACAGCAGGTCGGCGGTGCGAATGCAGTTCAGCGGGTTGCCGTAGCCGGTGTCGGCGTCGACGATCACCGGCAGATCGGTGTTGGAGCAGATGGAGCGGGCGGTGTCGGCGATCTCGGTCTGCGTCAGGTAGCCGTAGTCGGGCGCTCCCAGCCGCGATGCGGAAACCGAGTAGCCGGAGACGAACAGGACCTCGAACCCGGCCCGGGTGGCGAGTCGGGTGGACAGCGCGTCGTAGACGCCGGGCATGTTGATGGTGGCTCCGCCGGCGAGAAGCTTGCGGATGGTATCGGCGGGTGACTGCGAGATACGAACCTTCCTTCGGAGTACAGCGGGACGCGCGAACGCCAAGTCCCGGGGGAGGAATATCCTAGTACGCATGTCGTTCTCGGATCGCCTGCGCAACATCAGGCACACCCCTCTCGACATCGCCATCGCCTCGGCAATGGTGCTGCTGGGCCTTCCGCTTCTTCTGCTGGCCATAGGCGGAGGCGGCGCCTACCTGTACTTCTTCAAGCTCTCGCCTCCGGTGGCCATCCCCGAGCCCCAGGGGGTCAACATCGCCCGTTCGAGCCACATCTACGCGGCTGACGGCAGCCTGATCGCCACGCTTCGCGGGGCCAACTACCGGGTCCCCATCGACTACGCCGACATGCCCAGCCACCTCCGCCGAGCGACGGTGGCATCCGAGGACGCCCGGTTCTTCGAACACCAGGGACTCGACTTCGCAGCGATCCTCAAAGCGCTGACCGAGTCGCAGTTCTCCGGAGAGAGGCTGCGCGGAGCGTCGACCATCACCCAGCAGTACGTAGGGACCGTCTTCGTCGGCAAGGAGCGAACCCTGACCCGCAAGATTCGGGAGGCGCAGCTCGCCTCCCAGCTGGAGCGGGAGGTCACCAAGGAGAAGATCCTCGAGCGTTACCTGAACACGGTGTACTTCGGCTCCGGATCGTACGGGGTGGAGGCCGCGGCCAACACCTACTTCGGCAAGGGCGCCAAGGAGCTCACGCTCTCGGAGTCGGCGCTGCTGGTGGGCATGATCCCGGCGCCCAGCCGCTACTCCCCCTACCAGAACCCCGCCCGGGCCGAGGCCAGGCGGCTGGAGGTGCTGCGCCGGATGCAAAACGCAGGCTTCATCGACGCGGCCGAGGCGGAGGCTGCCCGGCGCGAGAAGCCGGTGCTGCAGGCCGCCCGCCCGACCGAGGAGATCTTCAAGTACCCCTGGTTCGTCGACGCGGTCAAAAAGTACCTGCAGCACACCTACGGCGTGGAGCGGACGTTCAACGGCGGCCTGGAGGTGACCACAACCCTCGACCCGCGGATGCAGGACCTCGCCGAGGCGGCGATAAGAGAAGCGCTCCCCTCCCCGGCCGACCCGTACGCCTCCCTGGTGTCCATCGAGCCGGGCACCGGGTACGTCAAGGCGATGATCGGCGGCCGCGACTACCTGGCCGAGAAGTTCAACATCGCCATCCAGGGCCGGCGCCAGCCGGGGTCCTCGTTCAAGCCTTTCGTCCTGGTTGCCGCACTGGAGTCGGGGATGATGCCCGGCAGCAGCTTCCGTGCGCCGTCGACCATCTGCCTGGCCGCATGGCGGCCGAAGTGTGAGGTGAGCAA
>DATABX010000437.1:0-8186 GCA_036259335.1 Actinomycetota bacterium | reverse complement strand
CGGTTCAAGGAGTTCATCGAGTCCCGAGGCGCCGAGACCGGAGCCTGGCGCGGCGAGATCCACAACAACTGACCACCAAAAGCGAGAAGGGCGGTCCCTCCGGGGGCCGCTTTTTCGCGTTGAGGCGATACTTGTTTCGATGTCCGAGCACCCTGCTCCCGAACCCGAAGGGTACGCCTTCTTCGACACCGCCATCGGCCGCTGCGGCGTGGCGTGGAACGAGCGGGGAATCACCGCGGTCCAGCTGCCCGAGGAGACCGAGGAGGCCACCCGCACGCGCATGTCGCGGCGGTTTCCCCGGCTGGCGGAGTCCGCTCCACCCCCCGCCGCCCGGGCGGCGATGGATGCCATGGCCGGTCTTCTGTCGGGCGAGGATGCCGACCTGTCTTCGGTCCCGGTCGACTTCGACGGGGTGCCGGCGTTCCACCGGCAGGTGTACGAAGCGCTACGCGCCGCCCCTCGGGGCACCACCCTGACCTACGGCGAGCTGGCGGCGCTGGCCGGCTCACCCGGCGCCGCTCGGGCGGTGGGAACCGCCCTGCGGCGCAACCCGCTGGCGATCCTCGTGCCCTGCCACCGGGTGGTCGCGGCCGGCGGCAAGCTTGGAGGCTTCTCGGCCGCGGGCGGCCCGTGCACCAAGACCCGCATGCTGGCCGTCGAGGGCGTCAAGTTCGGCGTCGCCGCGGCCACGCCGAAACCTTCCGCCGGTTTCGAGTTCGACCCGGCGACCGCCCTGGATCATCTTGCCGCGTCCGACCCGGTCCTCGGCCGGCTGATCGACGAGGTGGGGCCGTTTCGGATGCAGTTGAGCACCACGCCGAGCATCTTCGTCGCCCTCGCCCGCTCGATCTGCTACCAGCAGCTCAGCGGCCGGGCCGCCGAGACGATCTACGGCCGGATGTGCGCGCTGTTCGCCCGCCCGGAGGCCGGTCCCACCGCCGAGGAGCTGCTCGCGCTCACCGACGAGCAGCTGCGGGGGGCGGGAGTCTCCCGGCCGAAGATCCTGTCGCTCCGGGACCTTGCGGCCCGCCAGCTGAACGGCGAGATACCGACTCTGGCCGAAGCCCGGCGGCTGGACGACGACCAGCTGGTGGCCCGGCTTACCCCGGTTCGGGGCATCGGGCGCTGGACGGTCGAGATGCTGCTGATGTTCCGCCTCGGCCGGCCGGATGTCCTGCCGGTCGACGACCTGGGCATCCGGCGGGGGTTCGGCCGCACCTTCGGGGTTGTACAGCCTTCTGCCGCCGACGTGGCGGAGCGGGGGGAGCGCTGGCGGCCCTACCGGACGGTGGCCTCCTGGTACCTGTGGCGGGCGGCGGAGACCAAGACGCTCTAGGAGCCGGTGCGGCAGTCCTTGCAGATGCCGAACAGCCCGAGCGGCCGCTGGTGCAGCTCGAAGCCGAAGTCGCGGAGCAGGGCCTGCTCCACGTTGGCCATCGAAGACACCGGCAGCTCCTGAACCGAGCCGCACCGCTCGCAACACAGGTGGTGGTGCCGGTGGTCCCGCAGGTGGTAGACGGTAGTTCCGTCGGCGAAGTACACCCGGTCGACGATGTCCAGCCCGCGCAGTGTCTCGAGGGTCCGGTAGACGGTCGAGACGTCCATCGAAGGAAATTCCTGCTGGACCCGGGTGGCGATCTCCTCGGCGCTGATGTGGCCGTGGCAATCGACTATCACCTGGATCACCGCCTGCCGGCTCATGGTCCGCCGCCGCCCGCTGGCGACGATCCTGCCCATGATCTGTTCGACCTGTGATTGATGGGAATGTGCTGCGTGCGCCACCGCCCCGACCTTTGGCCCGAAGTCCCGAACTCGACTATCTAACCATGCGTAGTGCCAACCACCCAGCGCCGGCGGGCATCCGGCGGGAAGGCCCGGGCAGCGAACGTTAGGCGTGCTCCTCCTTTTCGCCGCGCCAGGCCTCCAGGCCCTCCTTCGCCGCCACCCCGGCGATTACCAGCCCGGCAATGGGGTCGGCCCAGCTCCACCCGAACAGGGAGTTGGCGAGCAGGCCGGCCAGGAGCACCGCAGACAGCCAGGCGCAGAGCAGGGTCTGTTTCGAGTCGGCCACCGCCGAGGTGGAACCCAGCTCACGGCCGGCACGGCGCTCGGCCAGGGACAGCAAGGGCATGACCACAAGCGAGACCGCTGCCAGGCCGATCCCGACCGGCGACGGCTCCGCCTCGCCGCGTCCGGTGAACGCGAGTGCGGAGTCGATTGCCACGTAGACGGCCAGGGCAAAGAACGACGTCGCGATCAGTCGTAGGGTCAGGCGTTCCCGCGACTCCCGCGCCTCGTGTCCGGCGGCAGAGAACTGCCAGGAGAGGGCGGTGGCCGAGGACGCCTCGATCAGCGAATCGAGCCCGAAGCCGATCAGGGCCGACGACGACGCGGCCGATCCGGCGGCGATTGCAACCGCTCCCTCGACCAGGTTGTAGCAGATCGTGGCCGCCGCCAGCCACCTGATCCGGCGTACCAGCGCGTCCCTTCGGGAGACCTCCACTCTCAGGCCCCCGGCTTGTCGCCGGCCGCCGCCTCCAGGAGAAGCCCGGTCGCCAGCAGAAGCTCCTCGCTGCCCGCCGGGCCGATTAGCTGGAGGCTGGCGGGCAGGGAGCCACCGGTCGGGACCGGCAGGGCCAGCGCCGGAAGCCCGGCGAGGTTGACCGCGTGGGTCTGCCGGATCTGATACATCTTCTCCGCGTCGTCCAGAGCTGGCGGGAAGCCGGACAGGGTCGGGGTCACCAGCAGTCCGACCCGGCTGAGCTCCGCCCCCAGCCGCAGCTTCCAGGCGGCCCGTGCGGCGTCCAGGCGCCGGCGCTCCGCGTTGTCGATCCTGGCCCCGCCCAGCAGACGGCTGGCGACGTCGTCGCCGACCTTGCCGGAATCCAGGAGGTGCCCGTTGTTGTCCCAGGCCTCGGATGCGATCACGCCCATCGTGTCGTGGGCGGTGGCCTCCCAATCGGCCAGCTCAACCGGGACCGTACGGATGCCGGCGGCAGCCAGTGTCCGGTCGATCGCTTCGTCGATCTGCGGGTGGGCCGGGATGGCCAGCCGGCCCACGAACCGGGCCGGCTCGCTCCCGGACACGTCGAAGCCGGGTTCCAGCAGCTGCATCCCCCAGATGAGGCCGGCCACGTCTCGGGCCAGCGGCCCCACCGTGTCGAGGGTGGGCGACAAGGGCCGAACCCCTGCGGTCGGTATCCTTCCCACCGTGGTCTTCAGGCCGGCGATGCCGCAGCAGGCGGCCGGAATCCGGATGGACCCTCCGGTGTCGGTCCCGAGGGCCATCTCCGCCTCACCGGTGGCCACCGCGACCGCCGACCCGCTCGAAGAGCCGCCCGGCACCAGCGACGGGTCGAGCGGGTTGACGGGCGTCCCGGACCAGCGGTTGATCCCGGTGATGCCGAAGGCGAGCTCGTGGAGGTTGGTCTTGCCGACGATGTGCAGCCCACCGGCGGCCTCCGCAGCCCGGATCCCGGCGAGGCAGGCGGCATCCTCGCCGGCCGGCGCTGCCGCCTCGGCCACCGCCTCGCAGCCCGCAGTAGTCGGGATGCCCGCCATGTCGATCAGGTCCTTCACCGCCACCCGGCGGCCGGAGCCGGAAGCTTCGAACCGCAGCAGGAAGCATGGGTCGTCGTTCACTTGGCTCACTCTAGGGGAAGCTTTCCTCGCCGATTCGGTGCTTTGTACTTGTGGAGCCACGGAGCCTGACTCACAATGGGGTGGATGAACAGCAATCCGGACTGGAAGTCCGAGATGGAGAAGGCCAAGCAGGAGTTGGGCTCTCCGGGCATCCTGGCGGCCTACTGGGCGGGCGCCGTGGTGCTTTTGTTCCTCGGTTCGATCATTCTCGGCGGGTTCCCGGGAGCGGTCAGCATCATCATCAACCTGGTGGTAATCATGATCGCCGCGGTTCCGATCGCGCTCGGCGCCGGGTGGCTGAACGCCCGCAAGAAGCGCTCCTAACCTTCTAGCCTTCGGGCGCCAGCCACAGCACGCCGAGCGGAGGCAGATTCACCTCGGCCGAGTGGGGAAGCCAGTGCCAACCTTCGCCGGACGCCCAGACCGAGCCGCCGTTTCCGGTGTTGGAGCCGAAGAACGCCTCGGAGTCGGTGTTAAGCACCTCACGCCAGGCGCCGCCGACCGGTAGTCCCAGCCGGTAACCCGGGCGGGGGAGCGGCGAAAGGTTGGCGATGCACGCCATCACCCGCTTGCGGTCGGCCGAGTAGCGCAGGAAGGCGGCGACGTTGGAGTCCGAGTCGTTGGCCTCGATCCACTGGAAGCCCTCCCCGTCGAAGTCCCGCTCCCACAGGGCCGGCTGGGCACGATAGGCCCGGTTGAGCTCACGCACGAGCTTCTGCACCCCGCCGTGCTCCGGATACTGCAGCAGGTGCCAGTCGACGCTGCGGTCGTGGGACCACTCATCGGACTGGGCGATCTCGCCGCCCTGGAAGAGCATCTGCTTGCCCGGGTGGGCCCACATCCAGCCGAGCAGCGCCCGCAGGTTGGCGGCCTTCTGCCAGCGGTCGCCGGGCATCTTGGTGAGCAGCGAGCCCTTCCCGTAGACCACCTCGTCGTGGGAGAGCGGCAGGATGAAGTTCTCCGTGAAGGCGTAGAGCAGGCTGAACGTCAGGTCGTTGTGGTGGTACTTGCGATGGATGGGGTCCTGGGAGAAGTACTTGAGGGTGTCGTGCATCCAGCCCATGTTCCACTTGAAGCCGAATCCGAGACCACCGGTGTAGGTCGGGCGGGAGACGCCCGGCCAGGCCGTCGACTCCTCCGCCGCCATGATCACTCCCGGGTGCGCGGAGTGCACGACCTCGTTGAGCTCCTTCAGGAAGGAGACCGCTTCGAGGTTCTCCCTGCCGCCGAACTCGTTTGGGACCCACTCCCCGGCCTTGCGGGAGTAGTCGAGGTAGAGCATCGACGCCACACCGTCCACCCGGATCCCGTCGGCGTGGAACTCCTCCAGCCAGTACAGGGCGTTGGAGAGCAGAAAGTTGCGGACCTCGGCCCGCCCGTAGTTGAAGATCAGCGTGCCCCACTCCTGGTGGGCGCCTTTGCGCGGGTCCTCGTGCTCGTAGAGGGCGGTGCCGTCGAAGCGGGCCAGCGCCCACTCGTCCCGGGGGAAGTGACCGGGGACCCAGTCCAGGATCACGCCGATGCCCTTCTCGTGCAGGGCGTTGATCAGGGCCCGGAAGTCGTCGGGCGAGCCGAAGCGGGAGGTCGGCGCGAAGTAGCCGGTGACCTGGTAGCCCCACGACCCGCTGAACGGGTGCTCGGCCACCGGCATGAACTCGACATGGGTGAAACCCAGGTCCTCGAGGTAGCCGGGCAGCTCCGCCGCCATCTCCTGGTAGGTGAGAGGCCGGCCGCCGTCTTCCGGCTTGCGCTTCCAAGAACCGAGGTGCATCTCGTAGATCGACACCGGCCGGTTGAGCGGGCTCTGAAGGTCCCGGGCGGTCACCCAGTCACGGTCGGTCCACTCGAAGGTCGAATCGGTGACGACGCTGGCGGTCCCGGGCGGAACCTCGGCGGCAAAGGCGAATGGGTCGGCCTTGAGAACGATGTGCCCGGCCGCGGTGAGGATCTCGAACTTGTACAGGTCGCCGGCTCGGACACCCGGAACAAACAGCTCCCAGACGCCGGACGACCCGATCGAGCGCATCGGGTGGATCCGGCCGTCCCACAGGTTGAAGCTTCCGACCACCCGCACCGACCGGGCGTTGGGGGCCCACACCGCGAAGGCGGTGCCGGCGATCCCCTGGTGGGTCTTCGGGTGGGCCCCCATGACCTTCCACAGGTCGTGGTGGCGGCCTTCGCCGATCAGGAACAGGTCCAGCTCGCCGAGGGTTGGAAGAAACCGGTACGGGTCATCGTAGGTCAGGATCGTCCCGTCCTGGTACTCCGCCTGGAGCTGGTAGGGCTCGGGGTCGTCCGCCGGCTTGGCGGCAGCGGTGAACAGCCCCGCTTCGTCGATCTTTTGCATCTTGACCGGCTTGGCCCCCGGGACCAGCACCCGCATGGCGACTGCGTCGGGGCGGAAGGCGGTCACCAAGCTGCGGCCGTCGGAGGTGTGGAAACCCAGCACCTGGTGGGGATCATGGTGTTCGCCCCTAACCAGTGTTGCCTGCTCCTGGGTGACGCCTCTGCGCCCGGTGGTCTCGCGCACGCCCATGCCTGGCTCCTTTCCACTACTCCGGTCGGAGGAGTCGGTTGTATTCGCGGTCAAGTGCCGGGCTCGCCGTCCACGCAGCAACACTACTGCCAGGCTCCCTGCAAGAGCCCACAAAACCAATTTGGACCGGCCCGAGATCGCTATGAAACCTTCTCTACCCGCCGAACCGGAATCGGAACCGTGCAGCCGGCCCGCCGGGTTTCGATTGAGCCCCGTACCTCGATGAGTTTTGTGGGTCCACCAGGTCCCAACACTCGACAAGTCCACTGGTCAGGAGGGCAGAACGATGGAAGCAGTTCGCAGCACGGGCAGCACCGGCAACCCGGTCTCATCCACCGCCAAGGTCACGAACGCCGCTCTGCTCGGCTGCGGTGTCGTGGCCGGACCGCTGTTTATTCTCGTCGCCTTCGCCCAGGCCCTCACCCGGCCGGGCTTCGTGCTGGCCGACCACCCGCTCAGCCTGTTGAGCCTGGGGAACCTCGGCTGGATTCAGATCGCCAACTTCGTGGTTTGCGGCCTTTTGTTTGCCGCCTCGGCCGTGGGGATGCGGCGGTCGCTGGCCGGCAGGGGCGCCGTATGGGGACCACGGCTGATGATGGTCTTCGCAGTGAGCCTGATTGCCGGCGGTGTCTTCGTCGCCGACCCGGCCTTCAGCTTCCCGCCCGGTACCCCGGCCGGCGCTCCCGACAGCCTGACCTGGCACGGCATCCTGCACGGCGTGGCCCCGGCGCTCGGCTTCACCGCTCTGGTGGTCGCGACCTTCGTCTTTGCCCGCCGCTTCGCCGCCCTCCGGCAGCGCACCTGGATGACGGCCAGCATCGTCACCGGCGTGCTCGTCGAGGTGCTCAGCCTCTACCCCAACGTCGGCGGGAGCCCGGAGGGGCGCTTCGGGCCCCTGTGGGTGGCGATGGTTCTAGGCTTCGGCTGGGCGTCGGCACTGGCGGCCCACCTGCGCCGGAACGACTGAGCGGGGCTAGCCCGAGCCGGCACCCCTGCTGGCAGCAACTTCGAGCATCGGTTACTTTGCATTAACGGTCGGCGGCAAAAGAAAGGTGTTCGGGTAGCGAGTTGACTTCCGCTGAAGCCGTGGATCGCTCCGCCCGCCGACCCACGCTGACCACGGCTGGGATGATCATCTGGCTGGGGTCGGAGGTCATGTTCTTCGGCGGCCTGTTCGCGGCCTACTTCACCCTGAAGGAGAACACCCAGCCCTGGCCCGGCGAGGGGGTCCACCTCGAAACCACCCTCGGCGTGATCTTCACCCTGGTGCTGGTGGCCTCCAGCCTGACCATGCACCTGGCCTCCTCCGCCGCCGAGCGGCGCAACGTCGGGGGCGTGGTCCGTTGGACCGCGGTCTCCATGGTCCTGGGCGTCCTGTTCCTCGCCAACCAGGCGTTCGAGTGGAGCAACCTGGAGTTCACGATCGCGTCGCACCCCTTCGGGTCGCTCTTCTACCTCATGACCGGGTTCCACGGTCTGCACGTGGCGGGCGGGATCTTGGCAATGGCCCTGCTGATCGCCTTCGTGCGGCGGTCCGGGAGGGTGGAACACGGGCCGGTTGAGTCGATCACCTTCTACTGGCACTTCGTCGACGTGGTCTGGATCCTGTTGTTCGTCACGATCTTTTTCGTGCAGTGACGCGGCTGCGGTCACTGCGCATTGCCGTTTTCGCCGGCGTAGCCTTGGTCTTGCTCGCGGCTCCCGCCGCTGCGGTGAGTGCGGCCGACCCGGAGGTCGAGGAGGGGCGACGGCTGTTCGAGAACGCATGTTCCACCTGCCACGGTATCGACGGGCAGGGAACCGATCTCGGTCCCCGCATTACCGACTCCGGCGCGGCGGGCGCACACTTCATGCTCACCACCGGGCGCATGCCGCTCGACGACCCGCGAAAGCAGCCGGTCCGCAAACCTCCGGCCTTCGATGAGGAGCAGATCGCCCAGATCACCAGTTACGTGGCTTCGCTGGGATCGGGTCCCGAGATCCCGGAGGTCGATCTGGAGGAGGCGGA
>DATABX010000436.1:0-1674 GCA_036259335.1 Actinomycetota bacterium | reverse complement strand
TTGGCGGAGCCGATCAGCTTCATCAACGCCTCCTGCGGCGGGATGTCGGGACCCGGGTCCTCGGTCGACACCACCGGCGAGCCGGCCGGCGGGGTGTACGGGCGGTGGTAGACCGGGCCGTCGCCCAGCGACTCGGCCGGGACGTCGGCCGCCACCTCGCCGCCCCGGGTGCAGATCAGCCGGCCGGTGTCGGTGACCTCGCCGATCACCGTCGCCCGAAGGCCCAGCCGGGCGCACTCGTCGAGCGCGTCGGAGACCTTGTCCGGCTCCACGATCACCAGCATCCGCTCCTGCGACTCGGAGGTCAGAATCTCGAACGGCTCCATGCCTCGCTCCCGCAGCGGCACCTTGTCCAGGTCGATGGTCATCCCGGTGCCGGCCTTGGCAGCCGACTCGGAGGTGGCGCAGCACAGCCCGGCGCCCCCGAGGTCCTGGATGCCGACCACCAGCCCCTTGCCGATCAACGACAGCGAACCCTCGATCAGCAGCTTCTCGGTGAACGGGTCCCCGACCTGGACGCTGGGGCGCTTGGTGGCGGCCTTCTCGTCGAACGAGGCCGACGCCAGCACCGACACGCCGCCGATGCCGTCCCGCCCGGTGGTGGAGCCGAGCAGCAAGACCGCGTTGCCCGGCCCGGGCGCCCGGGCGAGCATGATCCCGTCGACCGGGGCCACCCCCACGCACATCACGTTCACCAGCGGGTTGCCGGAGTAGGAGGGCTCGAACTTGATCTCCCCGCCGATGGTGGGTACCCCGATGCAGTTGCCGTAGGAGGAGATGCCCGACACCACTCCGCCGGTCAGCCAGCGGTTGCGGTCGGCGGTCTCGTCGGCGCCGGTGTCGCCCGGCAGCGGGCCGAAGCGAAGCGAGTCGAGCAGGGCAATCGGGCGGGCGCCCATCGAGACGACGTCCCGGACCACCCCGCCGATCCCGGTGGCCGCCCCTTGGACCGGCTCGACGAACGAGGGGTGGTTGTGGGACTCGATGCGCATCGCCACCGCAACGCCGTCCACCTGGATTACCCCGGCGCCCTCCCCGGGACCGATCAGCACGTGAGGGCCCTCGGAGGGGAGGTCCTTCAGGTGCACCCGGCTGGACTTGTAGGAGCAGTGCTCGGACCACATCACCGAGTACATCGCCAGCTCGGCGTGGTTGGGCTCCCGGCCGAGGATGTCGATGATCCGCTCGAACTCGTCGTCGGTCAGGCCGAGCGAGCGATGCAGGGGCGGCCCGGTTTCCGGATTTGCCGCCATCGGCTAGGTCTCGGCCGGCTGCAGCGAGTACAGCACCGAGGCCAGGATCAGCCGCCCGTCGGTGCCGCCGACCGCCGGGTCGATCGCCCGCTCCGGGTGCGGCATCATGCCGAGCACGTTCCGTCCCTCGTTGAGGATGCCCGCGATGTGCAGCTTGGACCCGTTGGGGTTGGACTCCGGGGTCAGCTCGCCATCGGCGTCGCAGTAGCGAAAGGCGATGCGCCGGGAGGCGATCAGCTCCTCCAGGGTCTCGTCGTCGGCGTAGTAGCTGCCTTCGAAGTGGGCGATGGGTATCGTGAGGACCTGGCCGGGCCACATGCCGCCCATGGTGAACGGCGACTCGAGGGTCTCCACCCGGATGCGCACCGGCATACACCGGAATCGCAGGCCGCTGTTGCGGCGCAGCGCGCCGGGGAGCAGC
>DATABX010000435.1:0-7976 GCA_036259335.1 Actinomycetota bacterium | reverse complement strand
AAGCTGCGACACCAGAAGGTAGGTGGTGATGCACAACGAGAACACCGCAAAGTCACGCCGGCTGGCGACCGCAAGGACGCTGATCGTGAGGATGAAGTTGGAGATGCTCGATATCGCCTGCGCGCTGAACGACCACGCCGCACGGCGGGCGATTGCCCCCTGGAGCCTCAACACGCGGCTACGACCCGGCGGGAAGCTCGGGCGACCGACCCGGACCGGAAGGCTGCTTGACCGCGACCACCTGCAGCTCGGCGCATACCGGCGGCAGGCCGATCCGGGCGACCAGGGATCCGGTGTAGTTCCACACCCGCTTCAGCGGCACGAGGACCCGGGCGAACCGCCGGCTGAAAAAGCAGTTGTCGGTGACCCCGAGGTACTCGAACGACCAGCTGCTCAAACCGGCCTGGCTCAGCAGCCGCTCGACCGCGCCCGGGGTGAAGTGCAGGATGTGGTCCCGGCACACCAGGTCGTAGGGCTTGTCCAGCCTGGCCAGCAGCCGGGCCAAAGATCCCTGGAAGATGAAGTTGGGGGTGGTGACCAACAGACGCCCTCCCGGCTTGAGCAGTGAGACCGCCTGGTGGACCAGCTCGAGCGGGTCGAGCACGTGGGCGATCACGCACCACAGGGTGACCACGTCGCACTGGCCGGTGAACCGGCGGACCTCGTCCACCGACAGCGACCGGTCCTCGCCGAGCCGCTCGGCGGCCGCCTTGCGGGCGGCTTCGGAGATGTCGACGCTGTAGGCGTCCCAGCCCCGGCCGAGCGCCAGCTCGGCGAAGTGGCCGACCCCGCCCCCGAGGTCGACGAGGCGGCCCTTCGGGCCGCTGCCCTGGAGATGGGCCAGCGCCTTGGCGAACATGCCGGAGCGGGCGGTGGTCCAGTAGTCCTTGTCAAGCTCGGTCTCGCCCTCGGCCAGCCAGAAGTCCGGCCCGGTTCCCATCTCCGGCACCCGCCCCATCCCGCAGGTGCCGCACAGCAGCATGTCGGTGTCGCCCACCGGCCGGCGGTCCATCTCGGTGCCGCACAGGCCGCAGGGAATCCGGCCGGTTCGATCGGGGGCGGTTGTGCTCAAAAAACTCTTTCTATGGGCGCAAGTTCGGGCGGGGAGGACCCTCGCCCCCATTATCGGCGATCCCGCTGAAGTCCCTCTGGTATACGCCGGCTCGGAAGGTCGGCGTTATATTGCGGCGATGAAACCCCTCACCCGCGAGGTCGACGAGATACTCGCGAAGGTCATCGCCGTCCACACCAGCCACGGCTTCGAGGACCTCCGGCTGTTCAAGAGCCTGGTGAGCGCCGAGCAGTACCGGCGCCACTACTACAAGGTCCGCGAGTACGTCCCGGCCGGGTCGACGGTGCTCGACTGGGGGTGCGGCGCCGGCCACTTCTCGTTCGGCCTGGCCCGGCTGGGCTACAAGACCTACGGCTACGGGTTCTACGACTTCGAGCTGCGCCGGTTCGTCCCCGACGGGTTCGACTTCACCCTGGGCTCGCTGGACGACCCGGTGACCATCCCGTTCGACGACGGGTACTTCGACGCAGTGGTGTCGGTCGGGGTGCTCGAGCATGTGCGGGAGACCGGAGGCAACGAGCTCGCGAGCCTGCGGGAGATCCACCGGATCCTCCGGCCGGGCGGGCACTTTTTGTGCTTCCACTTCCCGAACCGGCTGAGCCTCATGGAGCGCCTGAACACGATGCTGGACGCCGAGCACCACCACACCTACAAGTACGACCGGCGGGACATCGAGCGGCTGTGCCGGCAGTCCGGGCTGGAGCTGGTGGAGGTCCACCGCTACGGCGCCCTGCCCCGCAACGTGTGGAACCGGCTGCCGGAAAGCCTCGGACGCTCGAGGGCGGTCGTCCGGGCCTACAACCTCGCCGACCGGCTGCTCGGCTACCCGTTGTCGGCGGTGTGCCAGAACTACCTGTTCGTGGCGCGCAAGAGCTAGCCGTCAGGCCAGGTGGAGGACCGCCACCCAGAGCACTCCGAGCGCAGCCGTGGCGGCCCAGGTCATCGACCCCCGCTGGCGCTTCTTCCACAGCACCCAGGCCAGGAAGGCGAAGGTTCCGCCGGCCATCCCCATGGCCGCCCCGAGCGGCGCCGCCGGCAGCTCGTTCATAACGGTCTGGGTCCCGACCAGGCCGGCGAGGACGAAGGCCCAGGTCATCGCGCAGCGGGCCAGCGCCCGGGCCGGCGAGACGCCGGCCTCGGCGAGCAGGGTGTACAGCGCGGCCCCCTCGGGGATCAGGTGCACGATCAACCCGAGCGTCACCACGGTCAGGCCGCCGAGCCCCAGCTTCAGGCCGGCGCCGGCGCCCACCCCTTCGAGGATCGAGTGGAAGCAGATGCCGGCGGTGGCGATCCACGAGGAAACCCCGAGGCCCCTTCCTTTCTTGGCCATCTTGGTGGTGAGCAGCATCAGCCCCAGCCCGGCGGCCGCCCAGACCAACGCCCACAGCCCGACGGCGCCCACCGCGGTGGGGATAGCATCGAACACCAGGGCTCCCACGAAGACTCCGCAGGCCACCGGCATCATCCACGCCGTGCGCTGCCCGGCCGGCGTGGTGGGAGCCCCGATCGCCACCGCCCGGCTCACCGGCCGGCCGCCGTCTTCCGGGCCGCCCGCCGCTCCGGCGGCGAGGACACCACCCGCTCACCCACGAGCAGCAGCAGAAGTTTGTGCAAGGTCTTGCGCTGGCTCGCGTTCAAGGGGGCGAAGATCTCCTCCTGCGCTCGGGAGGCCGCCGCCAGGGCCCGGACCAGCGTCCGGCGCCCGGACGGCGTGAGATGGATTGCGTACCGGCGGCGGTCGGCCGGATCCGGTCGGCGTTCGGTCCAGCCTGACTGCTGGCAGTCGTCGAGCACCGACACTATCGAGCTGGCGTCGATCTTCAGCCGCTCGCCGAGAGCCGCCTGGGACAGCCCTTCCTCGGCGCCGAGCGCCCGCAGGACCGCGAACTGCCGCATGGTCAGACCGAGGGGGGACAACGACTCGGCGATTCTCACCCGGGCCACCGTGCCGAGCCGGCTCACCAGCAGACCGAGGTCGTCGGACAGGGCAAGAGGAACGGGGTCGTGGCGTTGGTCGGCCATGCTACAGATTATAGTTCGTACAAATAGTTAGTACCGCTAACTATCTGTCCTCGTTGAGCCCTCGCAGCACGGCGAACGGGGTCTTGGCCAGGATCTTGAGGTCGGTCAGCAGCGAGCACTGGCAGGCGTACTGCTCGTCCAGATAGGCGCGGGCCGGGAAGGTGACCCGGCTGCGTCCTCCCACCTGCCACAGGCCGGTCAAACCCGGCCTCATCGCCAGATAGTAGAGAGTGCGGGCCCCGTACTGCTCGAGCTGGGTCCGCTCGACCGGACGGGGCCCCACCAGGCTCATCTGCCCGGCCAGCACGTTGAACAACTGCGGGATCTCGTCGATGCTCGAGCGCCGCAGGAACCGGCCGATGCGCGTAATGCGGGGATCCAGGTGGTCGGGGATCTTGTGGTCGGAAGCGATGAAGTGGTTCAAGAGGTCCTGCTCGGCGTGCAGGCGGGCCTCGGCGTCGGGCTGCATGCTGCGGAACTTCAGCATCGAGAACTCCCGGTCACCCCGGCCGACCCGGCGCTGACGAAACAGGACCGGCGCTTTGGGCTGATCGAGCCAGACGGCGAGTGCGGCCAGTACCAGGACCGGCGCCAGAAGGACCGTGAGGATCGCCGCCAGCACCAGGTCGAGGACTCGCTTGCCGTGCCACTCCCCGAACTCGGGGAGGGCCCTGACTCCGCTGTCCGCGGAACCGAGCTCCGGCGACAGGCGCCCCGCGGCGATCACCGGCACGTCTTCGGCGCGCACCGCGGCGAAGTTGGTCGAAGTCACCGAGTTGTCTATAACACTTCTCCTGCTTGGGATACGGTTGCGACCCCTGGCGAAGCGGGAATCTTCGGGTGCATATCGCGGCCATACTCTATTGCAAAGCCGCCACTCTTAGATAGCGAAAACGCCAAAACGACCACTGGCAGTATCCACCATGGCTCCGGAGGGCTCGGCGGGGCGGCTGAATTATGGTTACAGCATGAGCCTGGTGCGTATTCAGATAGGCATCTGCCTTTTCATCCTCGTGTGCGGACAGATCCTTTTCTGGCGGCGCCGCGACAACGTGCTCGGGTACGTGCAGGGCGGCTTGTTTCTGAGCACCTTCCTGCTTCCATTGCTCGGCACGAGCATCGTCGACCTGTTCAGCGAGGAGGTCGTGCGGCTCTACGCCAACATCCTGACCGTCGGAGCGTTGGCCTACCTGGCCGGTCTGTGCTTCGGCGCCCCGCTGGGGAACCGGAAGACCGCCGAGCCGCCTTTGACCTTCATCCACCCGCTCGACGACAACGACATCTTCCGGATGATCCTCGTCCGGACCAGGGTCCTGGCAGCCGTGGGGCTGGTTTCGCTTGCCGGGGCCTACGCAATCCTGGGCTACGTGCCGCTGCTCGCCGCCGACCGGGTCGCCGCCAAGTACGGTGCCGGGCCCTACGCCGCGAGCTTCGCTCGGGGGGCGGTCCCCTACAACTTCGCCCTTGCGGTGGCGAGCAGCGCCCTGCCGGTGATGCTGGTGCTGTTGTTCAAACGGCGCCGCCTGCTGGACCTGTGCCTCGCCGGCGGGGTGCTTTTGGGCCTGATCATGTCGCTCAGCCGCACGCTGGCATTTTCCGGTGTCCTTCTTTTCGTAGTGGCCCTGGCGTTCGAGCGCCGCATCCGGCCTTTCCTGATCCTGGCCGGGGTCAGCGTGGCGTTCGTCGCAGGCGCTCTGGCCAACGAGATCTTCTTTCCCGCCCCGGGAGCGGGCCTCGACACGCTGGCCAGCCGGGTGGCGGCCAGCGCACCCGACGTCCCGGAGCAGTTGGGCTTTCTTCGGGGGTACGAGCTTCGGGGCGAGATGCGCCGGGGTTGGGCCCTGGTGGGGGGTCTGGCCTTCGGTCGTGGGGAGCTCGACCCGGCGGCCTACACGATTCGAACCATAACCGGCTTCGACGACGTAGAGGGGTACCCATCAGGAGGTCTGCGGCTGCCCGCGCCGATCTGGGGATACGTCTCGTTCGGCATGTTCGGAGCCGCCGCGTGGTCGTTCGTCAGCGGGTTCTTCACCGGTTGGGGCACGACCCGCCTCAGGAACCTTTTGACCGGCGTCAAGGACCGGCCGGGCGCCGGGCTCAACCTGATACTTGCCGCCGTCTTCTACGCCGGCACCTTCGGTGTGGTGTCGACCTTTTACTTCGCCACATCGTCGATGTTCGTGCGGTTTGCGATCGCGGTCTATCTGGGGCGCTTCCTGGTGGGCCCCCGAAGGTATCGGGAGCTGACCGAGCCGGTTTCGAGGGGGCCTCGCCGGCCCGAGTCGGCCCGGCACGGGGGTCCCCGCGGGACCAGCCGTAGGGAGCCGAGGGTCCCGGCCGACTTCCGCCGGCGGTAGCGTTTCAGGCGAATCTCGCAAATATCGGAACAAGAGCTTAGGCCGCCCCGATTCCGGGAAGAACCGGCCCAGCCGAAGTCGGAGCCCAGCACGAGCAAGAAACCTCGCGCTCAGGGTGGTAGCGGGCTTGTGTCGGACCCCGACATTGACTATCGTCAGCACGATTGGTCAGCAATGCCGGGGGGCTGGAATTGCGCCGCATACAGTGGCGATTCGCCCTCACGGTCTTAGGGGGGACAAAACCGTGAATCTGCAACGCAAATCCAGGCGGCGGCTGGCGATATTTTTCGCCTTCACGTCCATAGTTTTCGCAAATCTGGCGCTGCCCGCACAGGCAGACGTCACCTCGGTTGGCGGAGGCGCCTTCGGCGCATCCCTCAACAGCACCCTGCTCGGCCAGGTTCTTCCGCCGACACCCAGCGTGACGCTTCCACCCACCGGAGGCGGACCGTTCACCGACGCGGCTGTTCCCATCAGCATCCCGGGGTTGCTGACCGCGAACGTCCTCGAGGCGACGACCCAGGGTGGTCTGCTCGGCACCCACCAGGGATTTGCCGCCAGCTCGGCCGACCTGGCCGAGGTGACGGTTGGAGGGATAGCCGGGGTTACGCCGCCCGCCCTGACGCTGCAGGCGGTCCACAGCGAGTGTCTGTCCAATGGAGACGGCTCCTCCGGTGAAACCGACATCATCGGGCTCTTCGCCGGCGCCCCGCTCCCGACCAACCCTCCCCCCAACTTCGTGCCCGCCGGGCCTCTTCCCGCCGGCATTGCGAGCATCGTGATCAACGAGCAGATCGTTCAGAACTCCACCGGCGGCACCTCGATCGTCGTCAACGCACTTCACGTGCAGCTTCTCCCCACCGGCGTCCCGGGCGCAGCGCTGGTCGACCTGATCATCGGCAGCTCGCGGTGCGCCGCGGCCGGGCCCGACGTCAACACCGGGCAGGTCGCCGTCATCAAGCAGGCTCCGGCCGACGCCCAGACCACGGCATTCACCTTCACCATCACCTGCCCCGGCCTCGCCGGATCTCCGTTCACCCGCACGGTGACCGGTAGCGGCACGACCGACCCGGTCATCAACGTCCCGACGGGGACCGTCTGCACCGCGTCGGAGTCGACCGTGGCGGGCTTCGTCGAACAACCACCACAAACCTTCGCGCCGGTAGTCAGCGGGGCGACCCAGACCGTGACCTTCGTCAACAGCCGGGTGGCTCAAACCGGCTCGGTGGCGGTCGTCAAGGTCGCACCGGAGGACGCCCAGACGACGGTGTTCGACTTCACGATCACCTGCCCGGGGGTTGCGGGGTCTCCGTTCACCCGCTCGGTGACCGGCAGCGGCACCTCCACTGCGGTTACCGGCATCCCGGCGGGAACCGTCTGCACCGCGGCGGAGACGGCTGAAGCCGGCTTCGTGGTGCAGCCGAACCAGAACTTCCCGCCGGTCACGGCGAACACCACCCAGACCGTGACCTTCTTCAACCAGCGGACCGGTGCCACGACGGGCGCGGTGGCCGTGATCAAGCAGGCCCCGGCCGACGCCCAGTCGACCGCCTTCACCTTCACCATCACCTGCCCGGGGGTTGCGGGCTCTCCGTTCACCCGAACGGTGACCGGTAGCGGTACCTCCACCCCGGTCGGCAACCTTCCGGTCGGAACCGTCTGCACGGCGGCCGAGACCCCGGTTGCCGGGTTCAACACCCTGCCGAACCAGACCTTCCCGGCGGTTACGGCCGGCGGAACTGCGACCGTCACGTTCGTCAACACCAGGACCGTCGCAGGGGCCGGTTCGGTGGCCATCGTGAAGCAGGCGCCGGCCGACGCCCAGTCGACCGTGTTCACCTTCACGGTGACCTGTCCGGGGGTTGCCGGCTCTCCGTTCACCCGAACGGTGACCGGTAGCGGTACCTCCACTCCGGTAACCGGCATTCCGGCGGGAACCGTCTGCACCGCAGCTGAGACTCCGCTCGCCGGCTTCAACAACCAGGCGAACCAGAACTTCCCGGCGGTGACGGCAGGCGGCACGCAGACCGTAACGTTCGTGAACACCCGCAGCACCGGACCGTCGATCACGGTGAACAAGAGCGCCGACCCGATCTCCCGGCCGGCGCCGGGCGGTACCTTCACCTTCACGGTCCAGGTCGTCAACAACAGCGGCGTCCCGGTGGTCATCACCGCGATCACCGATGACGTCCACGGCAACCTCAACGGGCGTGGAAGCTGCGACGTCGGCGAAACCATCGCTGCCGGCGGTACCTACACCTGCTCGTTCTCGGTGGAGATCACCGGCCAGGCCGGCGACACCGAGACCGACAAGGTCACGGTTACCGTCGTCGACGCCGGGGGCCGTACCGGGACCGACACCTCGGACGGCGTGACGATCAGCATCACCGAGCCGGGGACCGACGTGCGGGGCCCGACAATCATCATCAACAACACCGGCAGCGCCACCGCCAACTGCACCGCGACCTCGGCCGAAGCGACCTACCAGATCGCCCAGGTCAACGAGATCAACGTGAACAACAAGA
>DATABX010000434.1:0-4087 GCA_036259335.1 Actinomycetota bacterium | reverse complement strand
GCCTTCCCCTCGGTGCGGGCATCACCGTGGCTGCGTTCGGATGTGCTGTAGTGGCCCTCGTCCAGTTGCGCTCCCGCGCAGTAGTTGAACTCGATGACGATCCCTCCCGCGAGGCCAAACGCGCCGTGCAGGCCGGCGAATTGAAGTCAATCCAACGAGAGGAGGAAGCGCATGACTCCATTGCTTGAGAGCGAGAGGGTAGCCGGAAGGCAAAAGACGTTCCGAGTTATCGCCACGATGATGGCGATCTCCGGCGTCGTGTTCGGGATATTCACCGGGATCTTCGGGATCGTCAGCGAGGACCAGCAGATCCACGCCTTTCATAATGCCGTCGTGGCGGCCTTGCTACTGGTGCTTTCCGCCCCCGCGGCTATCGCGGCCGCACGTTCCCGGGAGAAGGCTGGGGCACCGGTGGTCCATCTTGTTGGGCTTAGCATCGCAGGACTCGGAACGATGCTCCTTGGTCAAAAGGCCGACATCTTCACGCTTCCATTTCTCGCCTTTGTCGGAGCGCTAGTCGCGCTGCGCGTTGCCCGCTTTGACGGCCTCGCAGAAGGTCGCTGGAGCTTGCCACTCGCGATCCTCGTGGCGGGTTCCTCTGTGCCCCTGCTGAGCTACGCCCTGGCAGAAGCCAAACTACAGCGGATAGATACTTCGAGTGCACACGCCGAGTTGAATCACTGGGTCGAGATGTCGTTCGTCGCCGTCGGCGTGCTGCTGCTCGAAGCGCTCGCGGCGTTCCGCCCCGCCGCTTTTAGGCTGTCTGCGTGGTCGGCCGGGATCACGTTAGCGATGTTCGGTGCCTCATCACTTGCGTTTTCCAACCACGCGTCGGCGATGAGCCAGCCCTGGGGCGGGGTGGCCCTTCTCGGCGGCGTGGTGTTCATCGCTGTGTCCGAACTCGAGAGACGCCGGCTCCGACCAAAAACCGCTTGACCTTGGAGTCGACTCCAAGGTGTACGCTCCGGACATGGCACTGAAGGTTTCCCAACTGGCCCGTCAGGCGGGCGTCTCAGCCGACGCGATCCGGTACTACGAGGAGCTCGGTCTGCTGCCTCAGGCGGAGCGGACCGCTTCGGGGTACCGGCAGTTCGGCGACGAGTCGGTTCGCCGCATCCAATTCATCAAGGACGCGCAGAGCCTGGGCCTCACCCTGGCGGAGATCGGTGAGCTGCTGAAGATCCAGGACGACGGGGCCTGCCCTTGCGGGCACACCAAGACGCTGGTCGAGCGCCGGCTCGAGCAGGTGAACCGGGAGCTGGCGGTACTCAACGAGCTGAAGGTCGACCTGGAAAGGCTCGCCGCCCTGGAGTGTTACTCGGCCCCGGGGTCCTCGGTGTGGCCGTGCGAGATCGAGCTGAAGAGAGGAGGTGAACCAGATGGATCCTGACTGCCCCTGCGGCTGCACCTGCGGAAGCGACGGAACCCCGTGCACCTGCGGCTGCTGCTGACGAACCCGACCCGGCGATAGCCCGGGCGGCGGTGGGCCTACCCCGATCGGGCCGCCGCCCGGCACCGGCTGCTACACCCCGGCCAAGACCGCTTCGGTCGCCGGCTGCCGGACGCTCCCGCCGGCGCGTAAGCGATTCCACCCGACGGTGCGGCTTGCACCGAGCGGGAGGGGCCGTCGTCACGGCCGGTTCAGCCTGGACCGGGTCCCGGGTGACCCGGAGAAGCCGGTTCGTGCTTTGTCGACTCCTCCGTAGGGTTGCTGAAGATGCTGGTGCCGGCGGTCCACAGCGGAGCCTGCCCGTTGGCGAACCAGCGGTCCGCGGTCCCGGTCAGGCACTCGCGGTGCCCCCACCGCCTCTCCACCCGGCCCTGGGTGGTCGACAGGACGTAGCCCTCGCCCTCGGCCGGCCGGGCACGGCAGATGTCGCAGCCTCCGGCGTTGTCCCGGACCTCCGCCAGGATCTGCTTCGCCCGGACGGTGTCACCCCTCTCCACCGCGTCGACGATCTCCGCCTCCCGCCCCTGGATCTTCACCTCACGCCAGTCGCGGGATTCGATGTGGATTGCCTGGTCCCGGGTCTCGGCCGACCGGGCGGCCGCCTGCCTCAGCTCGTCGGTCATAACTGCGGCCCGCGGCATTTCGGCCGCTTCCTTCGGCGCCCTTTGCTGCGCGCGGCGCGCCATCTCCGGCTTGCCGGGAGCCTTGCGCTGACGTTTCTTGCGGCTCTGCTTGCCCACCGCGCGGGGCTATGCGGTCCAGCCGAACAGCATGGATCCGCCCTGGACCACCACAAACCAGGCCGCGGCCGCCGCCACCGGCATCATCAGCGCCACCACGGGACGGTGCCGGTTGCGCAAGCCGACCACTCCCAGCCCGGCCCAGATCAACAGCAGCAGGGCCACCGCGGGGAACGGCGCCACCAGGCCGGAAGTCAAAATGAACATCCCGGCGACGAGGTGCAGGCCGAGCGCAACGGTCAACAGGGCCCACTTTCCCGCCGAGGTCTTTGCCTGCTCCATCGCCCTACCCCGCCACCTGCTCGTCGCCCGCGAGCCGGGGGCCCTCCCGCTCCTTAAGCCTCACGGTGGTCCACATCCGCTCGAGGTTCTGCGCCAGGGTCTTCTCACCCTCCGGGACCTCGTGCCCGGCGAAGAACGACTCCACCTGTCCCGCCCACTCCCGGTCGTTGATCCCGCCGATCGGACCGACCATACGGACGATCGTGTTGCCGGGGAAGCGCTCGATCAACCTGTCCCAATTTTCCGCGAGAAACCCCCAGACCTGCCTTCCGGTCACCCGGTTCGCCAGCGCCCTGGCCAGGGTGAACGGGGCATCCTGGGTACGGACCTCGGTGGTTGCGAGAGTGGTCAGGCGGCGGGCCAGCGCGGGGTCGGGGAACCGGCCGAGAGAGAACAGGTACCGGACGGCAAGTTGAGGGCTGGAGGCCTGGCGGGAGAGGCGCCAGAACTCTTCGAACTCCCCTGCGTCGCCGCTGTCGGCGATCACCGCGATGGAAGCCGCCGCAAGCGCCGGGTCCACCGACGCCGGGTCGGCGACGAACTTGCCGTGGATCTCCCGAGAGCGGGTTCGCACCGCAGGGTCGGCGCCGACCGTCCCCAGCGACTCGAACAGGGTGCCTCTGAGCTGGGACGTCCGCTGGCTCTCGCCGGCAACCGGCTCCAGGCCCAGCCGCTCGAGCGCCGGCCCGACGATCCCCCGCACCCGCTCCTGGTAGCGCGAGCGAGCCGGCCCGTCGACGATCCGGTCCAGGGTCGCCAGCGACGCCGCCATCCGCTGCCACACCGACAGGTCGGTCTCCGTCGAGAGCAGGCCGATCAGGTCGACCAGATCGGTGGAGGTCACGGCGCCGGCGACCATCGCGGCGTGCCGGTCGTCCACCAGGGCGTACCGCTCGGAGGCGCTGAGCCGCTCCAGCCCGGCTCCCAGCAGCGCTTCAAGCAGGCTCGCCGAGTAGTTGACCCGGAAGAATCCGGTGGCGCCCGAGTTGACCACCAGCCAGTCCGGCTTCAAACCGAGGTCGAACGACGCTTCGGTCCCGGTCAGCAGCACCCTGCGGGTGAGCTCGTCACCTCCGGAGCCGTACCGGAGCAGCACCGGCACCTCCCAGGTCCGGTCAGAGAGGTCCACCTGCTGGTAGGAGAACCGGCGCTGCGAAAGGTTCAGCACCGTGGAATCGAGAGCAGCGCAGATCAGCGGGTATCCCCCGCGGAAGATCCAGCCGTCCATGATCCGGCGCACCGGCTGCCCGGTGGCCTCCTCGAGCGAGTCCCACAGGTCGGTGGTGTCGGTGTTGGCGTAGGCGTGGGTCGTCAGGTAGTGCCGCACCCCGTCCCGGAAGGCGTCCTCGCCCAGGTACTGCTCCAGCATCCGGAGAACCGCGGCGCCCTTCTCGTAGGTCAGGATGTCGAACATCCCGGCCGAGTCCTTCGGCGAGACCACCTCGAACTCGATCGGCCGGGTGCTTTCCAGCGAGTCCACCTCGAAGGCGGCGGTGCGGGAGATCCCGAAGTCCACCCACCGCTCCCACCGGGGGCGGAATGCGTCGGTGCACTTCATCTCCATGAAGGTGGCGAAGGCCTCGTTCAGCCACAGGCCGTTCCACCACCGCATCGT
>DATABX010000433.1:0-5532 GCA_036259335.1 Actinomycetota bacterium | reverse complement strand
GTAGACGACAATCTCGTCCTGCTGGGACAGCTCGGAAAGCGCCTCGGCGATGGTCTTGAAGTGCAGCGACCCGGGGATGTGCTTGGCTTCGAACTCCCACTCGCCCAGGGCGTTGACCAGCTTCACCGGCTCGCCCGAATCGAGTTTGGTTTTCAGCTGCTGGGCCGAGATCAGGTTCACGCCACTTTCCTGCCCCTGAGCCGGGGGGTCTGAAACTTGGAGTGGATGAAGCAGGTGTCCTGCCCGTTGTAGCTCGACAGCTTGGTGATGCACCCCGGATGCGAGCAGGTTCGCTGTCCGTGGTAGGTCCGGTTGGGTTTCGCCAGACCTTTGACCGACCTTCCGGTGATACGGGTGTTGGTGCCCACGACGACCTCCTGTTGCGAAAGAACCGAAAATCTCGTCTGCAGTACATCTTACACCTATTTATCTAGGTTTTAGAAGTTGCCCTGACACCGTGCTCTTGCCATTCGAGACCGATAGGTGTATATACACCTATATGGAATCCACGAACGACTTGTGCCGGGAGGTAGCCGGCAGCTGTGTCTGCTTCAACCTTCGTAAGGCGACCCGGCTGGTCACCCAGCTCTACGACGGCGTGCTCCGGCCGAGCGGCCTCAGAACCACCCAGTTCACGGTGCTGGTCGCGGTCAGCCTGAGCGACAGCGTTCCGATGTCGACACTGGCCGACCTGCTCGGGATGGACCGGACCACACTGACCAGAAACCTCAAATCCCTGCGCGAGCTTGGGCTCGTCGCATCGGCAGCCGGGGACGACAGGCGCAGCCGCCTGATCTCTCTGACCGAATCCGGGCGGACGGCGCTCGAGTCCGCCCTGCCTCTGTGGCGTGAGGCGCAACGCCGGGCTACAGAGCTGCTCGGCGAGGACCGGGCCGGCCAGCTGACGCCGATCCTGGCGGAGGTCTCCAGCCTGGTGACGGAGACCCACATGGAAGTGAGGACCTGAACCGGACACAAGAAAGGAGCGGTGAGATGGAGGGCGTGGACGGCTGGATTTGGGCAACACTAGTGGGTCTCAGCGTTCTGGTGCCGGTCGTGGCGGCGGCGGCGGCCTTCAGGGCCGCTCCGACGGCGGGGATCAATCCCGGTCGCACCGCCCTGGCGGTTGGGTCGTCCCTGGGAATCTGGTGGCTGGTGGTCGTGGGTGCCGCGGGTGCAGAGCTGTTCCGGGCGGACGGGGATGCGGTCTTCCCGGTGATCGCCCTGGGCGTCGCCCTCCCGGTGGTCGCCGGCCTGGTGATACTCCCCCGGATGTCCGGCTTCAGGAGGCTCACGGAGTCGATTCCGCAGACCTGGCTCCTCGCCGCCCAGACGCCCAGGATTCTGGGGGCCACGTTCCTGCTGCTCCTGGCGCAGGACAAGCTGCCGGCTCACTTCGCCCTGACGGCTGGAATCGGCGACCTGGCCGTCGGACTGGCCGCCCCGGCGGTCGCCTACTGGTACGCCACCGGGCGGGCCGGCCGTCACGGCCTGGCGATGGCCTTCAACATCGTCGGTGTGCTGGACCTGGTTATGGCGGTGGTCACCGGTTTTTTGTCGGCCCCCAGCCCGCTGCGGGTATTCACCACGACGCCCTCCACCGAGGTGATGACGATGTTGCCGATGGTGCTGGTCCCGGCGTTCCTGCTCCCGGCGCTGCTGACGGTGCACGCGATCTCGATTCGCCGGCTGCTTGCCGCCAGGCGAGGCGTGGCGGCAAACGGCACGAGGTTCGCTCAGCGGGCGTTCTCCTAGACTTCCCGCCGGTGGCCGGCAGCGTCGTGTAGCCGGTCCGAGGAAACCAGCCGTTCGATCAGCGGGAACAGCTCGTCCTCCTCGAACCGGACGTGCAGCCGTAGGACCTCCGAGACCTCCCCCAGAAGCTCACCGGAGACCTCCGCAGCCGCCAGCTGCTCCTTCAGCAGTCCGACCAGCCGGTGGACGTTCAGGTGCTCCATGACCGCTCGCTCGACCAGCGACCTGACCTCCGTGAACTCGGTCGCCGGAGGGAAGAACAGCTCCTCCTCCTCCCGAAAGTGGTGCAGGGCCCGGCCGAGGTAGAAGTTGAGGAAGTCGTCGGCGGCCCGGATCCGGATCTTGCGGTCCACTGAAGCGGCCGCATCCTTGAGCCGGCGTGCCTGGACCAGGGCGTGGTGGTGGTCACGGGTCAGGGGAAGCAACGCTTCGTGCCGCTTGGCCATCACAGTCACCCAATCTAGTCGCTCGCGCCGTTTTCGGCTCCCGGCGACGGCGGGCGGCGCCAGCTGCCAGCCGACGACGAACTGCGCGGCCCGGTCAGGCACGCCGCCGCTCGAGCTCCCAGCCCGCCGGCTGGGCACCCCACCCGGCAAGCGCTCTCCGCCGTTCGTGGGCGACTTCCTCACGAACGGCGGGAGCCCCATCTCGGACGAGGTAGAGCGAGGGCGCCCGCTCCGGCAGGTGGAGCGGCCGGGCCGCCTGGCGCTTTTTGTCGGCCCGCAGGAATGCCACGAAGCCGGCCAGCGCCCAAGCCGACCCCGCTCCGGCCCAGGCCAGGAAACCCAGGCCGGGGATCAGCCCGGCGGGCAGCAGAAGGGCGGTGCCCGCCACCAGGCCGCAGAAGATCCGCCGGCGCCGGGCGAGAACCTCACCACGCAGCGGCCCGTCCAGCGGCTTGCGCGGCGTCAGCACCCACCGTCCGCTCCAGCGCGGCAGCTGGTGGTTGGAGCGGAGCACCCGCATGCTGTTTACAAGGCCCATCGCGCC
This sequence comes from Actinomycetota bacterium, assembly GCA_036259335.1. Taxonomy (GTDB): domain Bacteria; phylum Actinomycetota; class CADDZG01; order JAHWKV01; family JAHWKV01; genus JAJCYE01. The sequence goes on along the minus strand of DATABX010000433.1, from coordinate 2,787 downwards.
TGATGCCCGTTGGTGATCGGCGAACTTCAGGAGGCGGAGCGGCGGATGCCCTGGAGCAGGTACGACCGGGAACCCGCGGGCGTCTTGAACGTGACCGGCTCGCCGGCCTTCTTGCCGAGCACCGCAGCTCCGAGCGGCGAGTCCGCCGACAGGAAGCCGGGTGCCCGGACCACGAGCCCAGGAGCGTGCACGACGAACTCCTCGGCATTCTGTTCCCCCGGCTCACGCAGCGCGACGCAGTCGTTAAGGCGGACCGTTTCCTCAGGGCCCACCTCCTTCAGCGGTTCCGAAAGATCGGCAAGGAGCCGGGACGCGTCCCTTATCTCGCGCTGCGAAAAGACCTTCAGAGCGCTGCTTCCGAGGTGGCCGGACTCGCCCCACTCGGAGCTGAGCAGCGGAACCTCGACGTCCTGGAGGAACCTGAGGCGGCACCTGAGCTCTTCACGCGGATCGCTGCCGACGGTGAGGGTTCTGATCATGTCCTACCTCCTTGCTTAATGATGAGAACATAACATTAAGCAACGGGTTCGGCAATGCGAGCAACTGTTGGGACCCCGGCGATGAGCTCGCTTGCGGCTCCCAGCAAAGCCAGGTGAAGCGGCGGCCACCAGCCCAACCGGATCTCGACGGGCAGGAAGACTGCAAGAAGCCCCTGCCAGCCTCAGCCGCGCCGTGAGGTGGTGTGCCTTCACGAACGCAGCTGGGACTGCGCAGGATTGGTGTCTGGTCCGCGCTTTAAGCCGCGGCCACGAAGGTGCCGTTCATCTCCGGATGAACGTCGCACTGGAAGTAGTGTTCGCCGGCCTCGATGGCGGGCAGAGAGTAGGACGTCGACTGTTCCGGGTTGATGATCTCACCTCGGAACAGGTTCTCGCCGCCCTGCTCCACGAAGATCGAGACGTTGTGCGGCTCGTTGTCGGGGTTGTCGAACTCCAGCGTCGTGGCCTGTCCCGCCTCCACCGCCAGGCAGTCCTTGTCGAATGCGTTGGTGGCCCCGGTCACTGCGGTTATCGAAATCGAGTCGCCCTCCGGGCTGCACTCGGCTGCCGCATCGTCCCCGCCGCCCGAAGCCGACGTGTCGTTGTCGTCGGCGGCGCCGGAACCGCCACAACCCACCATCACCATCGCCATCACCAACAGCAGAGATCTGACCAGCACTTTCATTGATTCGCCTCCTGAGTAGTCCGACCGCCCGGCCTCCAGGGGGCCGGCTCGTCTTTGCTCGGAGTTTAGCCGTGGAGCGCGCTTTAATCCCTAAGTCTTAGGTTTATGCCGTTTCGATTGGAAATAATCGCCCACGGGCCTGGAGCGCTACCGGGGCTTGAACACCATGAGGAACACGATCACGACGACGCACGCCGCGGCCAGGTAGTTGAGCGCGGCCGAGGCCCGGTCGTCCAGCAGCGCAGCGTGCGAGTGCTAATTGCTGGAGGGGTCCGGCTTGCGCTCGAGCCGGGCGACGCAGAGGGAAGGGGTCACGAAGGGCACGAGCTCGGTGGCTTCAGCGCCCGCCCGCGCGTCGGCCAGAGCTCCCCTCAAGATGCCGAGGTGCAGGGAGCACACCGTCTCCGGATAGCGGGCCGCGATGTCCCGGAACGGGCAGTGCCGCAAATGAACCTCGACACCTTCCGGAACTTCGTGAAGCTCCGGCTCGAACCCGAGCCGCTCCATCAAGCGATGGATCATCTCCGACGCCGCCCCGAGGTCCACCGGGTCCCCGGGATGCGGCCGGACCGGCGCCGCCAGATAGCCGCCCCAACCACGGCCGGCGATCTCGGCCCCGGTGGCGGGGTCCGGCAGTCCGGCGGTGACGAAACCGGCCAGCATGGTGGCCAGAAGTTTGTAGTTGCGGGCGCCGTGCCCCATGTCCTCCGCCTCGGGCCCGGGCTTGTACAGGATCCGGGGACGCCCTCGAGTGGTGCGCTCCTCGACCTCGGGAACCACCAGGCCGACCAGCTCCAACCGGCGCAGGTGCGAGCGGATGCTGTTCGGGTGCAGGCCCATCGCCCGGGCCATCTAGGCGATGTCGAGGGGGTGCTCGGCCTCCAGAACGAGTGTGAACAGCCGCAACCGGGCGGTGTCGGAGAGGGCACGGTGCGCTTCGGCGCCTTGCTTGACTCGCACGTTCAAGCTCTCCTGCTGTCGGTGACCCTGGAAACGGTACCCGATTTGTGTCTCCCGTTTGCCTTTTTTAACAGCTTGAATAGCATAAGGCCAGTTTCATTGTAAAAAACCCTCGGCACCTCGCCGCCAACAGTCTTCCGAAAGGAGCCGGCATTGACCACCGTGACGTCCACTCCAAGATTTCTCCGCCGGCCGGTTGCCACCACCGGCATCTGGAGCTGGATGACCACGGTGGATCACAAGCGGATCGGGATCCTCTACGGCTACACCGCGTTCGTCTTCTTTCTTCTCGGCGGCCTGGAGGCGCTGCTGATCCGGACCCAGCTGGCCCGCCCGGAAGGCCAGGTCGTCGATGCCGACACCTACAACCAGCTGTTCACCACCCACGGCGTGACGATGATCTTCCTGGTGGTCATGCCCCTGGGAACGGCCTTCATGAACTACCTGGTTCCGCTCCAGATCGGCGCCCGCGACGTCGCCTTCCCCCGGTTGAACGCGCTCAGCTACTGGATCTACCTGCTGGGCGGGCTGTTCATCTACTCCAGCTGGGTGCTCGGAGGTGCTCCGGACGGAGGTTGGTTCGGGTATGCCCCTTTGACCACCGGCGAGGGTTTCCTCCCGGGGCCGCACCGGCTCGACTTCTACGCCCTGGGACTACAGATC
>DATABX010000432.1:0-11584 GCA_036259335.1 Actinomycetota bacterium | reverse complement strand
GCCGCCACCGCGGCGCCGGCCTGGGCGGAGGCCACGACGAGCGGGAGCAGACCCTGAACCAGCTTCTGGTCGAGATGGACGGTTTCGACGTGCGCACCGGCGTGATCCTGATGGCGGCCACCAACCGGCCCGACATCCTGGACCCGGCGCTGCTGCGTCCCGGCCGGTTCGACCGGCAGGTCACCGTGGACCGCGCCGACCTCAAGGGCCGGGAGCAGATCCTCAAGGTTCACGCCCGCGGCAAGCCACTCGGCAAGGACGTGGATCTCGCGGTCCTGGCCCGCCGGACCCCGGGGTTCACCGGCGCCGACCTGGCCAACGTCATCAACGAGTCCGCCCTTCTGGCCGCCCGGCGCGCCAAGAAGGAGATCTCCATGGACGAGGTCGAGGAGGCCATCGACCGGGTGATCGCCGGGCCGCAGCGCAAGAGCCGGCTCATCAGCGAGAAGGAGAAGCAGGTCATCGCCTACCACGAGGCGGGACACGCCCTGGTCAGCTGGGCCCTGCCCAACGCCGACCCGGTGCACAAGGTTTCGATCATCAGCCGCGGCCGGGCTCTCGGGTACACCTTGAACCTGCCGCTCGAGGACCGCTTCCTGGAGTCCCGCAGCGCCCTGATCGACCAGCTGGCAATGCTGCTGGGCGGCCGGGTCGCCGAGGAGCTCGTTTTCCAGGACCCGACCACCGGTGCAAGTAACGACCTGGAGCGGGTATCGAAGATCGCCCGCAAGATGGTCTGCGAGTACGGCATGAGCGAACGCCTCGGCCCCATGGCCTTCGGCGAGAAGGTCGACCAGCCGTTCCTCGGCCGTGACATGGGTCACAACGCCGACTACTCCGAGCACGTGGCTTCCGAGATCGACGAGGAGATCCGCCGTCTGGTCGACGAGGCTCACCAGGAGGCGTGGGAGATCTGCTCCACCTACCGCCAGGAGCTGGACGCCATGGTGGCGCTCCTTATCGAGAAGGAGACCATCGAGAAGTCCGACGTCGAGCGCCTCTTCGCCGGTGTCCCGAAGCGGGCCGCCCGGGGCGAGGTGCCTCGCCGGCTGCTGCAGGACCAGAGGGCTGCTGCGGCCGCCATCGAGTCCGAGGCGGAGACGGAGCTGCAGACCCACCACTCTCCCGCTCCCTCCAAGCCGGGCCTGCGGCGCCCGGGTGCCGAGCCCACCCCGGCCTAGCACCTCCGCCTCCGGGCGGGCCGCATCCGAATGACCACCTGGGAATGCTGCGACCGACGCCTGTCGCTCGACCGCGCCCTGGTCATGGGGGTCCTGAACGTCACCCCCGACTCGTTCTCCGACGGCGGCCACTACGTGGACCCTTTCGCCGCCACCGACCACGCACTGCGGATGGTTCAGGAGGGGGCCGACATCATCGACGTCGGCGGCGAGTCCACGCGGCCCGGGGCCCAGGATGTCTCCACCGAGGAGGAGCTGGCTCGGGTCGTGCCGGTGATCGAGGCGATCGTGGCCCGCACCGATGCTGCAGTCTCCGTCGACACCACCAAAGCCGAGGTGGCACGGGCGGCGCTGGACGCCGGGGCGGTGATCGTGAACGACGTGTCGGCGATGCGCCGTGATCCCTCCATGGTTGACCTGGTGGCCGAGACCGGCGCCGGAGTGGTCCTGATGCACATGCTTGGCAACCCCCGGACCATGCAGTCGAACCCGGTCTACGCCGACGTGGTGACCGAGGTTCGGGATGCGCTGATCGGTTGGGCGGCCGACGCGCTGGCGGCCGGGGTGCCCGACGCCGCCATCGTGCTGGACCCGGGCATCGGGTTCGGCAAGACCAGGGAGCACAACCTGCTGCTGCTCAAGGGGATCCCCGAGCTGTGCCGGCCGGGTTTCCCGGTTCTGATCGGGACCTCCCGCAAGTCGTTCATCGGAACCACCCTGGACGTGCCGGTGGAGGAGCGCCTGGAGGGCACCGCGGCGACGGTGGCGTGGTCGGTGGCCAACGGGGCCTCGATCGTGCGGGTCCACGACGTGAAGGAGATGGTGCGGGTGGTCCGGATGACCGAGGCGATAGCCCGAGCATAATCCTCCGAATCCGTAGACTGGCGGTCGGCAACCAAAGCTGCACCGCTTCAGGCGCGGTTAGGGCAAACAAAAAGGGGTGAAGTTTGGCGGACATTATCTTCATCAAAGGCTTCAAGGTGCTGGGGCGTCATGGGGTCACCCCGGAGGAACGGGACCGCGACCAGCAGTTCGTGGTCGACCTCGAGTGCGCGCTGGACCTGTCGGCCGCCGGCCGGGCGGACCGCATCGAGCACACCGTCGACTACATGGACCTCATCGAGGACGTCCGCCAGGTAGTGAGCCGGGAGAGCTACCACCTTCTCGAAGCCCTGGGCGACCGGCTCGCCCAGGCGATTCTCCGAAGGCCGTTCGTCGACCGGGTCGTGATTGCCATCTCCAAGCCGGCGCTCCGGTCGGAGGAGCTTGACGGGGTCGGCATCCGCATCGAGCGGGGCACCACCCAACCGCCCCCGCAGGACGAGGAGATGTCGCCCCGCTAGCCGGGGATAGCTTCAGCCCACCAGGGGAGCTGGATCATCCGGCTCTAGTCGAGAAGCCGAGCGATCCGGTCGATGCGGTTGGTCCAGACGGTGCCGGAGAAGTCCTCGGGAAGACGGCCGACGTCCTCGGCGCTGTCGAATCCCGCCGACCAGGTCCCGTCGCCGGCAACGAACACCACCCGGCTGCCGTGCTCCTCCATGCGTGCGACGAAGCGGTGCGGCCAGCCCCACATCAGCCGGGCGTACCTCTCGGGCAGGTGCAGTTGGGTGTTCTCGCAGCCCGGGGGGACGTAGGAGCTCCACCCGACCGCCAGGTACCAGCCGAGGCACCGGGTCAGCGTGGCCCTCGACATGACCCGCACACCGGGCAGAGCTTGCTTCAGGGCCGAGATCGGCCGGTCTCCGCCGTAGACCGCAAGCGCGTCCAGCCGCTCGCCGGGCAGCTCGCTCAGTCGGCGGGCCAGAGCCGTGCCCTCCTCCGGGTCGTTGCTCTTGATGTTCAGCAGCAGCTCGTGGTCGGGGAAGGCGTCGAACACCTCGGCGAGCTCGGGCATCAAGCCCACGCCCTTGCCTCTGAAGGGAAACGTCCGGCCGCCGTCGGCGGTGTAGCCGTAACCGATGTCGAGTTGCCTCAGCTCTTGCATCGTCCGGTCCCGCACAGGCCCACTGGCTTCGGTCCGGCACCCCAGATCGGAGTCGTGGAACACCGCGAACCGGCCATCCCTGGTGAGCTGCACGTCGAGCTCCACGACGTCGGCGCCGGCCTCGAACGCCGCGCGCAGCGAGGCGATGGTGTTCTCGAGGTAGGGGTGTTCCGGCGGGTGGATCAGCTCGGCGGTGCAGGTGTCGTTGCCGACGCCCTCCAGGTCGAAGCTCTGGGCGAGCCCCCGGTGCGCCAGCAGCTTGGGCGGTCCACTCGGCGACGTGAAAGCGGAGGTGTTGACCACCCACAGGGCTGCGACGACCAGCAGGGCCGCCACGCCAACCCTCCTCAGCCGCCGCCCCGTCCGTCCCACGCCGCCTCCTTTGCCTCAGCGTAACTTCCCGCCGGCTCATGGCCGCACCACCGACTTGGTAGCCTGAGCTACCGCTCCGGGAAAACTCGTGCCGGCCGGGTGCCGCAGAACGCCATCGATAAGGAGGAGACGTGTCGACCACCAGGGCCTTCGTCGGTCTGGGATCGAATCTGGGGAACCGGCTGGGAAACCTCGCTTCCGCGGTCCAGGGCCTCAAGGCCCGGGGAATCGACGTCCTGGCCGCCTCGTCGGTCTACGAGACCGCTCAGGTCGGTCCGCCCCAGCCGGACTACCTGAACGCGGCGGTGGCGGTTTCCAGCGACCTGCCGGCGACCGAGCTGGTGGCGGTGCTCAAGCAGGTCGAGGCCGATATCGGCCGGGAGCAGACCGAGCGGTGGGGCCCCCGGATCATCGACCTGGACCTGCTGCTGTACGGCGACCAGACCGTGAGCGAACCCGGCGTCACGGTGCCGCACCCCGAGCTGACCAACCGGGCGTTCGCGCTGGTGCCGGTGCTGGAGATCGACGACGACGTGGAGCTGCCGTCCGGGGAGCCTCTGAGCGCGTTTTGCGAGAAGAATCCGCCCGGTATCCGCCTTTTTGCCCCTCCGGCCAAGCTGCTGGGGGCGGTTTGACCGATTTCCCATTCCGGGACCAATGAAGTTCTTCGACACGATCCCGGCCCTTCGCCAGGCGCTGGAAGGAGCGCGCCGCTCGGGCCGGACCGTCGAGTTCGTGCCGACGATGGGGGCGCTGCACGAGGGTCATCTGGCGTTGGTCGGGGCCGCCCGGCAGGCCGGGGGGCTGAGTGTGATGTCGATCTTCGTCAATCCGCTGCAGTTCGGTCCCTCCGAGGACTTCGACTCCTACCCCCGGGACCTCGACGGCGACCTCGCCGCCGCCGAGCAGGCCGGCGTCGACGTGGTCTTTGCCCCGACGGCGGCCGAGATGTACCCGGCCGGGCAGATGCAGACCAGGGTGGAGGTCGGCCGGCTGGGCGAGATCCTCGAGGGCGCCTACCGCCCGGGGCACTTCGCCGGCGTGGCGACGGTGTGCGCCAAGCTGTTCCACATCGTGGGGCCGGACCGGGTCTACCTCGGGCAGAAGGACGCCCAGCAGGTTGCCGTGCTCCGTCAGATGGTCGAGGACCTGAACCTGCCGGTGGAGCTGGTCTCCTGCCCGACCGTCCGCGAGCCGGACGGCCTGGCGCTGTCCAGCCGCAACCGCCGGCTCGGCGCCGAAGACCGCCGGGCGGCCCCCGCCCTGTACGCCGGCCTCCAGGCCGCCGCCCGGGCGGCGGAAGCGGGGGAGACCTCGGCGGCCCGGCTGGTCGCCGCCGCCCGGCAGGTGGTCGACCTGCAGCCCGCGGTGCGGTTGCAGTATCTTGAGGTGGTCCATCCCCGGACCTTCGAACCCGTGGACGAGATCTCACAAGAGGCGCTCGTGGCCGTCGCGGCGCACGTGGGCCCGGTCCGGTTGATCGACAACTGCATCGTCGGGACCGCCTGAGCGGCCTGAACGGGAAGGATTTTTCGATGAGACGCACCATGCTGCACGGCAAGATCCACCGGGCGATCGTCACCGACGCCAACGTCGACTACGTCGGGAGCATCACCCTGGACCCGGACCTCATGGAGGCGGCCGGGATCCTCGAGTTCGAGCAGGTCCACGTGGTCGACGTCGACAACGGCGCCCGGTTCGTCACCTACACCATCACCGGCCGGCGGGGTTCCCGCGAGGTGGTGGTCAACGGCGCGGCCGCCCACCTGGTCACCAAGGGAGACCGGGTGATCGTGCTGGCCTACGCCGAGATGGAGGACGCCGAGGCCCGGGAGTTCCAGCCCCGGATAGTGCACCTGGACGGGGTCCCCGCCGCCGGGCCGGCCTCCTGACATGCTGCTTGCGGTCGACGTAGGAAACACCCAGACCCACATCGGAGTTTTCTCCCGCGACGAGATCGTTGCCCAGTGGCGCACCCGTACCGAACGCCTGCGGACTGCCGACGAGCTCGCACTCACCTTCCGGCAGCTCCTGTCGATGAACGAGCTGTCGTTCTCCCGCCAGATCACCGGAGTCGTGATCTCCAGCGTCGTTCCCACGCTGACGACCGCCCTGAGGGAGATGGTCGAAGGCTACTTCCACTTCAGCCCGGTGGTGATCGAACCCGGTACGAAGACCGGCATGTCGATCCACATCGACAACCCGGGCGAGCTGGGCGCCGACCGCATCTGCAACTCGGTCGCCGCCTACTCGTTCACCGGAGGGCCCCTGGTCGTGGTCGACTTCGGCACCGCCACCACCTTCGACGTGGTCGGGCAGCGGGGCGAGTACCTCGGCGGCGCCATCGCCCCGGGTGTCCAGCTCTCCGCCGACGCGCTGGCCCAGGCGGCCGCCCGCCTGCCGAGGGTCGAGCTGGTGGCTCCCCGGGCGGTGATCGGCCGCTCGACCATCGAGTCGGTCCGGGCCGGGGTGCTGCTGGGCGCCGCCTCCATGGTGGACGGCATGATCGACCGCATCCGGGCCGAGATGAAAAGTGAGCTCGAGGTGGTGGCAACCGGCGGGCTGGCGCCGCTGGTGCTCGACCACTGCACCACCAAAGCCCGGTTCGAGCCGACCCTGACCCTGACCGGTTTGCGTATCCTTTACGAACGCAATGTCTGAGAACCCCGAAGGCCCCGGCGCGCCCGAGCGCGCCGCCGACCACCTCAAGGCCCGCCGGGACAAGCTGAAATCGCTGGTCTCCTCGGGCGAGGACGCGTTCAAGGTGATGTTCGAGCGGAGCCACCTCATCGGCGACATCCCGCCGCTGGTTCCGGACCTCGAGCCGGGCGGTGAGAGCGAACTAAAGGTTCGGGTCGGCGGGCGCCTCATGGCCTTTCGCCGGCAGGGCAAGCTGGTGTTCGCCGACCTGGCCGACGGCTCGGGCAAGATCCAGCTGCTGGCCCAGGCCAACCGGTTGGGCGAGCGGTTCGCCCGCCTGGAAGACCTGGACATCGGCGACTGGGTCGGCGCCTGGGGGCCGGTGATCCGGACCAAGCGGGGCGAGCTGTCGGTGGCCGTCGAGGGCTTCGAGATCCTCACCAAGGGCCTGCGCCCGCTGCCCGAGAAGTGGCACGGCCTGAAAGACGTCGAGGGCCGGTACCGCCAGCGCTACCTGGACCTGATCGCCAACCCGGAGGCCCGGGAGGTCATGAAAGCCAGGTCGGCGGCCATCGCGTTTATCCGGTCGTGGCTGATGGAGCGCGGGTTCATCGAGGTCGAGACGCCGATGCTCCAGCCGATCCACGGCGGGGCGCTGGCCAGGCCGTTCACCACCTACCACGAAGCTCTCAACATGCAGCTGTACCTGCGGGTCGCTCCGGAGCTGTACCTCAAGCGCCTGGTGGTCGGAGGGGTGGAGCGGGTGTTCGAGATCAACCGCAACTTCCGCAACGAGGGGGTCAGCGTCCGGCACAACCCGGAGTTCACGATGCTCGAGGCCTATCAGGCGTTCGCCGACTACAGCGACATGGCAGAGCTGCTGGAGGGCATGGTCTCTGCGACCGCCCAGGCCACGAGGGGCAGCATGGAGCTGCCCTACCAGGGCGAGACGCTGAACCTCACGCCGCCCTTCCGGCGCGCCCGGCTGATCGACCTGGTGGCCGAGGCGGGCGTCGACGTCGAGGGCGACCTGGCGGCCGAGTGCGAGCGGCTCGGGGTCAAAGTCGACCCGGGCTGGCCCTGGGGCAAGCTGCTGCTGGAGCTGTACGAGAAGAAGGTCGAACGCAACCTGATGCAACCCACCATCGTCCTCGACTACCCGAAAGAGGTTTCGCCGCTGGCCCGCACGCACCGCAGCGACCCCCGTTTCACCGAGCACCTGGACCTGGTGATCGCCGGGATGGAGGTCGGCGTCGCCTACTCCGAGCTGACCGATCCCCTGGACCAGCGGCGGCGCTTCGAAGCCCAGGCGAACGAGCGGGACGACGAGGCGCACCTCATGGACGAGGACTTCCTCAAGGCCCTCGAGTACGGGATGCCGCCGACCGGGGGCCTGGGCTTCGGCATCGACCGTTTCCTCATGGTGCTGACCGACCAGTCGTCGATCCGTGAGGTGATCCTGTTCCCCGCGATGCGGCCCGAGGAGGGGGTCGCCCCACCGGCGGACCCACCGGCGGCTGCCGAAGCAGACGCCAGCCTGACCGAGCAGGCCACCGCAGTCGCCCGGCAGGCGGCCGACGCCATGGCGGCTTTGCAGCAGATCGCCGAAGCCATCCCGCCGGTGCCGAGCCCGGCCGGGTATCCGGCGGGCGTCGATTCCCGGCAGATCCCCGAGCTGCTGGTGGTCGGGACGGGCAAGGTCGCCTCGGCGCTCGCCTGCCTGGCCGAGCGGGGCGGGTTCCACGTCCGGGTGGCTGCCGGACCCGAACCGTTCAACGTCGGCGACTTCGAGGGGGCGGACGAGGTGATCGCCACCCCCGAGCCGGCCAACGTCGAGGCGCTGAGACCGGACTCCAACACCTATGTGGCGGTGTGCAGCGAGGTCAACGAGTTCTCGGAGGAGGTGCTGCTGGCACTTCTGCCCACGGACACCCCGTACCTCGGGGTGATGATGCGCAAGGACAAGTGCGAGGCGCTCTACGAGCGGCTGCGGGCGATGGGGTTCGACGAGGACAAGGTCGGCCGGGTCCACATGCCCATCGGCCTGTCCCTGGGCTCGAAGACGCCCGAGGAGATTGCGATCAGCGTGCTGGCCGAGATCGTCGCCGTCCGGCGGGGCGCCAAGGCGCCGGTGGGAGTCCGCTCCTAGGGGCATCCACCGGCCAGCCCCGGCTGCGCAGCGACTCGGTGATCCGCGCCAGTTCCGGCTCTCCAACCGCCTCCCGGAACACGGTCTTCCCGCCGTCATCGACCACCCGGAGCTCCGTCCAGGAACCACCACCCGACCCCCTCCGATGGAACGAGACGGCGCCGGCTGAGGTGCGGGAAATCGACCGGGTGCGCCGGCCGCCCTCCAGCGCCAGGCGGTCCCGGGAGACCACCAGCACGCACCCGGCCCGGGGCGTCCGGCGCACCCGGCGACGCCACGCCACCACGTAGATCGGGAAGCCGACGGTGAACGGGATCAGGGCCGGGCGCCAGAAGGCCGCCACCGCGAAGAGCGCGCCGAAGCCCCAGAACCAGCTCAGAAACGCCCGGTTGACGGCATCCGCCGGGCCGGCCGAGCAGGGAATCCGAACCGGACCGGCGCCTTCCATGGTGCCATTGTCGCAAGCGCGGCCCGGCGGGATTGGGGTAAAAGGGTTAAACCGGGGCTTTGCGGTCTATATGTAAGAACCCATTACCATTGTTAAGTCAGACCTTTCGCACCCGAAGGCCGAAGCGAGCAAGCTGTAAGAACTCTCACGAATTGGGAGTCGCCGCCCGGTCGATTAGTCCCTGCCGTTGGTACCTCGCGGGTTTGGACCGGGGTATTTAGTTGGCACACCTGAGGTCTATAATCGAAAACGGAACCGACTATTTTAGCCAATTGGTTCCCGGGATGGAGTGATTGCCATGTTCGAAAGATTCACCGATCGGGCGAGGCGCGTTGTCGTCTTAGCTCAGGAGGAAGCCCGGCTTCTCAACCACAACTACATTGGCACCGAGCACATCCTGCTGGGCCTCATCTCCGAGGGTGAGGGCGTAGCTGCTAAGGCACTCGAGTCGCTCGGAGTCTCCTTGGACTCCGTCCGTTCGCAGGTCGAGGAGATCATCGGAACCGGTTCCTCTTCCCCGCAAGGCCACATTCCTTTCACCCCCCGAGCCAAGAAGGTTCTCGAGCTCTCACTGCGTGAGGCTCTGCAGCTCGGCCACAACTACATCGGCACCGAGCACATCCTGCTGGGCTTGATCCGCGAGGGCGAGGGCGTTGCCGCCCAGGTGCTGCAGAAGCTGGGCGCCGACCTCGGCCGGGTTCGCCAGCAGGTCATCCAGCTGCTGAGCGGTTTCGGACCGTCCCAGGAGAAGGGTGCTCCCGCAGGTGGGGCCGGCGAAGGCGCGGCCTCGGTCGGAGGCTCCCCGATCCTCGACCAGTTCGGTCGCAACCTGACCGCGCTGGCCTCGGGCAACAAGCTTGACCCGACCATCGGCCGGGACAAGGAGATCGAGCGGGTCATGCAGGTCCTGTCCCGCCGGACCAAGAACAACCCCGTGCTGATCGGCGAGCCCGGCGTCGGCAAGACCGCCATCGTCGAGGGCCTCGCCACCAAGATCGTGGCCAACGAGGTTCCCCAGACCCTGAAGAACAAGCAGATCTACACGCTGGATCTCGGGGCCCTGGTCGCCGGTTCCCGGTACCGTGGCGACTTCGAGGAGCGCCTGAAGAAGGTCCTCAAGGAGATCCGCACCCGGGGCGACATCGTGCTGTTCATCGACGAGCTTCACACCCTGGTGGGTGCCGGAGCCGCCGAGGGCGCCATCGACGCCGCATCCATCCTCAAGCCCATGCTGGCCCGGGGCGAGCTGCAGACCATCGGGGCGACCACGCTGGACGAGTACCGCAAGCACCTGGAGAAGGACGCCGCTCTCGAGCGGCGGTTCCAGCCGATCGTGGTGAACGAGCCCACCGTGGCCCACACCTTCGAGATCCTCAAGGGTCTGCGGGACCGCTACGAAGCTCACCACCGGATCCAGATCACCGACCAGGCGCTGGTGGCTGCGGCCAACCTCGCCGACCGGTACATCTCGGACCGTTTCCTTCCCGACAAGGCCATCGACCTGATCGACGAGGCCGGCTCCCGCCTGCACATCAGGCGTGAGACCGCCCCGCCGGACCTGAAGGAGCTGGACGAGGAGATCGCCAAGATCAAAAAGCAGAAGGAAGAGGCGGTCGAGGCCCAGGACTACGAGAAGGCAGCTCGCCTGCGCGAGGAAGAGAAGCGCATGCAGGCCGAACGGGCCGTCAAGCAGACCAAGTGGCAGGACACCGAGGGCCAGGTTCTGGCCGAGGTGGGCGAGGAGGAGATCGCCGAGGTCCTCTCGATGTGGACCGGCATCCCGGTCTACAAGCTCACCGAGGAAGAGACCGCCAAGCTCATCCGGATGGAGGACGAGCTGCACAAGCGGATCGTCGACCAGACCGATGCGGTCCGGGCAGTCTCCCAGGCCATCCGGAGGACCCGTGCCGGTCTGAAGGACCCCAAGCGGCCGAGCGGTTCGTTCATCTTCCTGGGGCCGTCCGGTGTCGGTAAGACCGAGCTCTCCAAGACGCTGGCCGAGTTCCTGTTCGGAGACGAGGAGGCCCTCATCCAGCTGGACATGTCCGAGTACATGGAGAAGCACACGGTCAGCCGTCTGATCGGTTCTCCTCCGGGTTACGTCGGGTTCGAGGAGGGCGGTCAGCTGACCGAGGCGGTTCGCCGCCGGCCGTTCAGCGTGGTTCTGTTCGACGAGATCGAGAAGGCGCACAACGACGTCTTCAACACTCTGCTGCAGATCCTCGAGGACGGGCGCCTGACCGACTCCCAGGGCCACACCGTGGACTTCAAGAACACGGTGATCATCATGACCTCCAACCTGGGCACCCAGAACCTGCGCAAGACGAGCCTGGGCTTCGCGTCGGACACCTCCGAGGTGACCTACGAGAAGATGAAGGAAAAGCTCATGCAGGAGCTGAAGCACGGCTTCCGTCCCGAGTTCTTGAACCGGGTCGACGACATCATCGTCTTCAAGGAGCTCAGCAAGGAGAACGTGCGGGAGATCGTCGACCTCATGTTCAAGCGGGTCAAGGAGCAGCTGAAGTCGCTGGACGTCACCATCGAGCTGACCGACGCCGCCAAGGACATGCTTGCCGATCAGGGCTACGACGCCCAGCTGGGCGCCCGGCCGCTGCGGCGGGCCATCCAGCGGCTGGTCGAGGACCCGCTGTCCGAGAAGATCCTGTGGAAGGAGTTCTCGGCCGGGCAGCAGATCGTGGCCGACGCCATCGACGACCCGGACAACCCCGGCAAGAAGAAGATGGTGTTCAACACGCCCGACGGCGGGAGCATTCCTCCGGAGCCGGAGCTCGCCGGAGCAGGCACCG